>JAGUUJ010000020.1 GCA_020063525.1 Candidatus Omnitrophota bacterium | reverse complement strand
GTTGATACTGTGATTGTAGCTATTGGCCAAAATCCTAATCCGTTATTACCTAAAGTTACGCCGGGCCTTAAAACTAATAAAGATGGGACAATTTGGGTGGATAAAAATTTTATGACGTCTATACCCGGAGTCTTTGCAGGGGGAGATATTATTACAGGCGCAGATACAGTGATTTCGGCAATGGGTGCCGGTAAGAAAGCAGCAGTAGCGATAGATAGATATATAAAGAATCCGGTTACGTCATTTAAACGATACGGGATTCGTAACCGTAACCTTAACCGTAATCCGAAGGAGAGTAGTTACATGGCACAGGAAAAATTGAATATAAAAGACATCTTGTCTTTAAAGGGTAAGCGTAAGATTACTATGCTTACTGCCTATGATTATCCATTAGCATCTTTAATAGACAGAGCCGGTATTGATATGATTTTGGTGGGTGATTCTGTCGCTAATGTGGTTTTAGGGTTAGATTCTACAACCAAGGTAGGTATGACAGAGATGATTCATCATGCCAAAGCAGTCACACGCGCAGTAAAGCATGCCTTGGTTATTGGCGATATGCCCTACGAATCCTATCAAGTTAATCCTGCAGATTCGGTGAAAAATGCGCGTAGATTTATTGAGGAAGCCAAATGTGACGCCGTAAAATTGGAATGGTTTGACCGTTGTTTGGAGGTAACTAGGCAAATTATAAAAACAGAAATTCCGGTAATGGGCCATATTGGTTTAACCCCGCAGACTGCAGATAAATTAGGCGGATTCAAGGTCCAAGGCAAAGACGCAGAACAGGCAAAGCGTTTAATTGAGCAGGCTTTAGCGTTAGAGAAATTAGGTTGTTTTTCTCTTGTCCTTGAATGTGTGCCAGATAAAATCGCAGAGATGATTACGCAAAATTTAAAGATTCCTACTGTTGGTATAGGCGCAGGGATACATTGTGATGGTCAGGTTTTAGTTACGCATGACCTGCTCGGTTTATTTGAGCGCTTTACTCCTAAGTTTGTCAAGAAATATATTAACTTAGCACCGATGATCTCCCAGGCAATAGAAGAGTATAAAAAGGAGGTAATAGAAGGCAAGTTTCCTACCAAAAACCATAGTTTTACCATAAAAGAAGAGGAACTGAAGAAATTAAGTGAGGACATCCCGCCAACGGCGGGATAGGTCCGAACTTACACTTGACATCAAATATGTCAAGTGTCAATTCGCACTTATAACTTACTCACACTAAAGTGTTCGTAAGTTATGTGCTCATTGAAAATGAAAAAAAGAACTCTTAAATATATTTACATTGCAGTTGTTTTATTTTTTGCTTTATCATTCGTGGCAAAATTCGGCGGACCGGCTATTTTAAAAGCATACGTTCAGACAAGTATTGGCAATTGTCGCACAATGCCGCTATTATGTATTACTCCGGGAAAAGAGATAATTAATCCTGAAATCGATAAGACCCGCTGTTCGGAATTATTGCCGTACACTTTTCCCGGAATAGAGATTTCCATCCCTAAAGGTTTTACCGTAATCAAAGGAAGGGTCACTAAGGTATATTATAAAAAAAGAAAATATGACGCAAAAAGCCCCGTCATATATTTGCTCTATCAAAAACCAAAATTTTTTATAAATTTATTCCCCCAACTACAAAAGCAGGGTATAGAGAATAACTATGAATTTGTAAACCGTACCATGCATGCTCAGTTTACAAATATAGATAATCTTACCGATGCTTTTTTTGTGATTATGAAAACCATCTTCACTCCTAATTTAGGCGATCAAAAAAATATAAAAATGATTAAATTCGCAACTGCAGATAAAAAAGGATTTATAACTTATAATTTGACTTCAACGGAAAATTACTTTGATTGTGATGTTATTAATAGCGATGATGCTTTCTTTAAGATTTATATAAAAGACAAAGGTGCAAAATTGGATTTAAATAAAGTCCTTGTTATTATATCAACGCTGAATATATCGAATATAGCAGCACTGGATACATCAAAGTGAATTTCCTTGATAGTATAGGAAATTATATTAGATTCTTCGGCACAATTGCCGCTTAGATTCTGTGGCACACTGCCACAGAATCAAGCAAAAGTCTCATTAATGAGAGTTTTCCTTGACTTTTCAGTTAATTTCAGTTAAAAATAAAGGGTTATGAATACAAACGATAATCTTATGGAAAAGATTGTTTCTCTGTGTAAACGCCGGGGATTTATATTCCAGTCATCCGAGATTTACGGAGGCCTGGCTAACACCTGGGATTACGGTCCTTATGGCGTAGAATTGAAAAATAATGTCAAAGCAGCCTGGTGGAAATCAGTAGTTTATGAGCGGGATGATATTTTTGGTATAGATGCGGCTATTCTTATGCACCCGAAAGTCTGGGAGGCATCAGGACACCTAAAGAGTTTCAAAGATCCTTTTATAAAATGCCCTGCCTGTTCACGATTCTTTAGACTTGATACGATTTGGGATGAAATTTGGAATAGTGCTTGGTTTACTTCGCTTAGAGAAACAATGATGGGCGATAAAGATAGTTCCTATTTATTACGCTGGGCTAAAACAGAAGGAAAAAAATTAGCCCCTAACTTAAATCTTGTTAAAGAACCCGAAGTAACTGTTTCTTGGATTGCTGATTTACATCATAAATTTGGTGGAGTAGAGTTCGATTTTAAGACCTATGTGGGTAGAATCGCTTGTTCTCGTGACGGCATAGCTCGTACTCCTTGTCCTAATTGCGGGAATCCTTTACCCGAAGAATCAATGGCAGCAAATTTAATGCTAGAAACTCTATTTGGTCCTGTAAAAGAAACTGCACAGAAACTATATTTAAGGCCTGAAACTGCCCAGGGTATGTTTGTAAATTTCTTAAATATCTTAGACTCAAAACACCCCAAACTTCCTTTTGGATTAGCCCAAATTGGCAAGGCCTTTCGTAATGAAGTCACACCCGGAAATTTTACCTTTAGGACCCGCGAATTTGAACAGATGGAAATTGAGTATTTTGTCCGGCTGGAAGAAGCAGAT
>JAGUUJ010000075.1 GCA_020063525.1 Candidatus Omnitrophota bacterium | reverse complement strand
AAGAAGGCCTCCGAAACAAATCTTAAAGGTATCCTGCAGTATCTTACTGAACCTTTGGTCTCCAAAGACTTTTACGGCTCTAATTATTCCTGCATCCTTGATGCCGAATTAACCAAGGTTATTGATGGCAATCTGGTTAAGATTATGGGCTGGTATGACAACGAGTGGGCTTATTCCTGCCGCGTCGTGGACTTGTGCGAATATATTTGTAACAAAGGAATATAGTTCACAAAGATAAAAATTTATCTGCTTCAATCCACACAAAAAAAGCGACAAAAAGTCGCTTTTTTTGTGTAAGGGGGAATAGGGTTAGTTTTACAGATAGATTTGATTTTGACAAAATATGTCACTTGACAAAGAACGTAATTTAGAGTATATTATTTTCAGTTTTAGATAAGTATCCCCAGGGTAACAAATATGAAAACAAAAATAATGAAGACTATAACGCTTTCCGCTAAGGAAGTCAAACTTCTCAATCGGCTTGAGTATGAGGGAAAAGACATCTACACGCGTGACGACATAATATCTTTTTGTGCTGACAGCCAGAAAGCGGATTACTTAATACGCAAGCTTTTGAAAAAGGGTAGATTAAAGAAAATCATCAAAAATATTTACCTTCTTGTCCCAATGAAAGCTCCCGGTGGACAGTGGGCGGGGAATGAATATCTAATTGCCAAGGCTTTGGCAAGAGGAGCTCAGTATTATATTGGATATTCCGGTGTATTCAATTCCTATGGATTTACAGACCAAGTCGCACAATTAATTCATGTTGTCAATGATAGATATTCAATGCTTAAAACCATTTTTGGGGTGAGGTACAAACTGATCAAAGTGATACCTGATAGGATTTACGGGTTGGAAGCGCGCAAAATAAAAAATGAGGACGTTGTTTTCCCCAAGAAGGAACGGGCAATGATAGATGCTTTCGAGTTCTATGATGTAAAGAAAGCCTACAGCATATTAAGTAGCCAGATAGGAAAACTCAACATACCGGTTTTTATCGAGTATTTGTCGCGATATCCTGTCCAGAAAATTCGAAGACGGATAGGGTATTTTTTAGAAAAGCTTGGCATAAGTAAAAAACTTTTGGAGAAAATTGACGTTGGCCAAAAGGGGTATTCTTCTTTATATGACAGTGGCTCTAACAAAGGCAAGATTGATAAGGCTTGGAGACTCATCAATAATGGATAGGGAAAAACTTGAAAAAATAATACCGGTTATTGCGCAAAAATATCATTTCAGGCTAGAGATTATCGAGAAGGATTATTATTTAACCCTTATTTTAAATAGCATTGATTCGCATTTGAGTAACAAGATTGTCTTTAAAGGAGGCACACTCTTAAATAAAATTCATCTTAACTATCACAGATTGAGCGAGGACATTGATTTTACATATTTGAGCGATGTTGGTCTTGATGCCCGTTCCAAAAGGTCGCGGGCAATTGCTCCTATCAGGGAGAAGATGCCCGAATTTCTAAAACTCTTAGAATTAAAAAGCGATAAACCGCAAGGTGAAGGCTTCAACAATTCTACGCAATATATATTTAACATTTCGTATCCTTCTTTTATTACCGGAAAAGATGAAAACATAGAATTAGAAGTATCGTTAAGGCAAACACCTATTGATAAGCCTGTTTATAATGTAATTACGCATTTTTATCAGGATCCTTTCACGGGTGAGGATTTGATTCCTAGGAATAAAATATTGTCACTTTCGTTAAACGAGGCTGTGGCTGAAAAGCTTAAAGCCGCAATTACAAGACGGGATGTGGCAATCCGTGACTATTATGACTTATGGTTTATATCCGAGGCCAAGTTCGACTTTAAAAATAAGCAATTCCTTTCTATATTTAAGAAGAAACTCGAAACTGAGAAATACAAGGGTGATTATTCGCATAATTTCGGCTTGGATGAGAAGTCTATCGAGTTGCTTTATCGGCAAATAGAATCAGAGTTAATGCCTGTAATTCGTGCTGGTGAGAGCTTCGATCTTGATAAAGTTTTTGAACGGTTTAATCTAATTTTGCAAAAGCTCTAAGTCTATTTGTAAGAATGGCGCATAAAATGGCGCAAAGTAAGCTTAGCGGAATTAGAGCGGATTAATAAGGCAACGGAAAATGTAATATAATGATAAAGTTTGGAATCAGACAGTCTTTTGATATGATCGAACAAGTTGAAGATAGATACGCGAATTTGAGCGTGCCCGTTGAAGTGGCTTTGCCGTATTATTGGGATATATACGACCCCGTGAGGGGGCATTTGACGGAGATAGCAGAAAAGATAAAGTCTTATAACGTGACGGTACTCAGCATACATGCTGTTCAGGCTCCTATTACGGATGAAAAATTTAAAATATGGGGAAAGGAAATAGTGGATTTCGCAAAGGCGCTTGGCGTAAGAACCATTACTTTGCATCCTAACAATGTCAATAAAGATGAAGCTGTGCAAGAAAAAGCGCTTAGAAATTTAGAATATTTTACCGGCTTGTATAATGGCGAAATAGTTTTTTGCATTGAAACCTTTGAGGGCAAAAGAAGAGTGTTTACTCCCGATGAAACGGTTAGTTTCAAGTTGCCTATGACCCTTGACACATCGCACATACGGGATGATGAAAAGATATGGAGTTTACTCAAAGGCTACAAACAAAATATTAAAAATGTCCATCTTTCAGCTAAAGAATGTAGCAGACAACATTTGCCTATAGACAGCTTTTGCAAAGAGGTGGTGAGCTATCTGATCGGAAATAAATGGGAAGGGAATGTGATATTGGAGTATTTATTCGAATTCCATGGCCAAATGTTAACCGATTTAGAATCACTTAAAAGCAGTACAAAAGAAGATTAATATGAAGCAGAAAACAATAAAATTCGGCAGAATAAAAATTAAATTATTTCAATCGCCGAAATTCTCGATGATATAGCTTAATTTTGGACGATATAAGAAGAGCAAAAAGATAGATACTCGAACATTATATGATGCTATATCTGAAAAACATAAGCCATTACACGATGAAATCTGGCTTGATATACAGAATAGAAAAGCAATTGGCATGAATATTACGATAGATAGGACAAGATAGTCAGGCAGTTACGGCTTATCTGTGCTTGATTTTGCTTAACAATTCCAAGAATATGTGTAAAATGGAGTTACGTATTCCAAATTAATAGAATGCCCGCGAAAAGATAAAAGTTTGCTTATGGAAAATAATATAAGAAACACAATCGAGGTAACGGTAGATAAAAGCCACATAGTTACCATTGGCGAGAGGCTCTATGGCGAGTCTATAGAGCTTATCCGGGAACTTATTAATAATGCCTATGATGCTGACGCTACCGAGGTCAAAGTCACCATAAATGATGATTCTATCATCGTGGAAGATGACGGCTCAGGTATGGACTTGGATGGTTTAAAACAGTATTTTAATATCGGCTCCACCTTAAAGAAGAACAGCCCAAAATCGCCCAAATTCGCCAGGGACCGCATCGGAGAGTTTGGTATAGGAAAGTTTGCCTCGCTTTCTGCTTGTTCGCATTTTGAGGTTTGGACAAAAAAGGGCGATTTCCAAGCCAGGGTTATATTCGATAAAGAGGATTGGCGGAGGTCCCAAGATAAATGGTATATACCGTTGGAAATTGAAGAAACAGATTCCCATCTTAAAGATGGCACTAAGGTTACATTGAAAGGGATAAGTAAGAAGTTCGATATTCCTGATGTAGAAAGGCGGATTATTGAAACAGTCCCTATAAAGGCGCCTAATTTTAGCGTTTTCTTGAACGGCCATAAAGTAAGCGCCAGATTTATTCCCGGGCATAAGATACCTTTTTTAGAAGGGACGGAATATGGCATAGTTTATGGCGAGATAATTATTACTTCCCAGCTGGATCAAGATATAACTGCGGCAGGGATAGAATGTAAGGTTAAGCAGGTTACTATAACAAGAGATTTTTT
>JAGUUJ010000045.1 GCA_020063525.1 Candidatus Omnitrophota bacterium | reverse complement strand
TGCTTATATAGATTAAGTTTTAGTTACCAAAGTTTCAAAATAGGTTCGAGCAGCGTTTAATAGCTGCGATTTGCCCGCTATTAGTTGTCGGTAAATCGGTACTTTGCCGAAAGGCAAAGTACGTTTAGATAATAATGCGCCTGTAGCTCAATTGGATAGAGCAAATTATAAACACATGAAAAAGAAAGGAAAAGAAAGACAGAGAGCGATTATTCTTAGGAAAAGAGGGATGCCTTATCTTCAGATAGCTAGAAAACTTAAAGTATCAACAAGCAGTTTGAGTCGATGGCTACAGCACATTCCTTACGAAATCAAAAAATTTGATATAACAAAAGCTAGCGACGCATTTAAAAATAGAGGTCGAATATTACACTTGGAACGATTATTGCGTAGTAAATCAATAGTAGAAAATGCTAAGAGAGAAATCGGTACAATTAATAAAAAAGATTTATTGATTGCTGGTGCTATATTATATTGGGCAGAAGGCACAAAGCACGATGAGGAAGTGTGTATTTCTAACTCAAATCCATTGATAATTAAATTTGCTATGAAATGGTTTAGAGAAATCTGTGAAGTGCCAGAAGACAGATTTAAGATTCAAATGCATCTCCATGAAGACTTAGATAAAGAGAGAAGTCTGGACTTCTGGCAAATGATCACAGGAATTCCAAAAGCACAATTTACCAAGCCCTATATTAAAAAAACTAGCATAGGTCATCGAAAAAATTTACTTTATTATGGTACGATAAAAATTAGAATTGGTGACAAAAATTTACATAGAAAAATAATGGGATGGATTGAAGGAATCCATTCTTCGAGAATTATAAACTATCGTGTCCCTGTAGCTCAGATGGATAGAGCAACTGCCTTTCACAAGGGAGCCTCTATGCGGAAAAGTAACGCATAGAGTGGATGTGGCTGTATGCAAGAACACCCTATGATAAGGGCAATTTGCAGGCAACCGTTAAGGGAGCCCTCAGAGACTACACGCCACACGCCTGAAAAGGTGAAGACATAGTCCAGACCGCAACGATTAATTCGGCCGGAGTAATTCGGTGCGGTATGCTAAGCAGTGGGTCGGGTGTTCGAATCACCCCAGGGACGCTTAAAAAAATATGAAAACCTTTAAGAAAATATTAGTTACAGGCCTGATTATCTTTGCGCTCGTATTTGTTGTTGCTTATATATTTATAGTTTTTCAGGGCAAGGCTATCATTGCCGGGCAACTGGAAAGTTTGCTGTACAGAAAGGTAACTATTGATTATGTGGGCCTTACTTTACCGTTTAATTTAGAGGTGAAAAATTTAGAGATCCCGGGACTGGCGAAAATAGATTATACCTCTATTTCGCCCAGTATTCCGGGATTACTTAGCGGTAAAATTGTCTTAAACGACCTTAAACTGTTAAACCCGCAACTTGTTTACGAAAAAACTCAAGAAGAAACTCAAGAAAAAACTCAAGATAAGGCTAAGGTGAAAGGAGTATCAGCCAATGTTAACACAATGACCGTCGCCTCTAATCCAGCGTTAAAATCCGGTCTTCAGCCAAAATCCGCTCCTAAGCCAAAATCCGACCCTAAGAAGAACCAGTATCTGCGGTTAATAATTAAACACTTAAATATAAAAGACGGCAAGATAGATTTTGTTGACCATACATTACCCGGCGAGGGCATTAAAATAACCGTTAAAAACATAAATTTTCATTTAACCAATCTTTATATATACCCGCGTTCGGCAATTACTAATTTTGAATTGACGGGAAGAATTCCCTGGCTGCAAGGCGAGGAAGAAGGCAAGATTGAAGCAAAAGGCTGGGTTAATTTGTTTAAGAAAGATATACAGGCTACAGTCAAGGTTGCGGATATTGACGGCGTTTATCTTTATCCTTATTATTCCACTTGGATAGATTTGGAGAAGACGCGCATTGAAAGCGCAAAGCTTAACTTTACCAGTAATATAAAGGGCACAGATAATAATCTCGCAGCCGTTTGCCACTTGGAATTAACTGATATCGTATTTAAACAGCGTCAGGAAGAAGAAATGAGTAAGACTGATAAGATTGCCCAGGCAGTTCTCGGTATTTTTAAGGCATTAAATCAGGGGAAGGTTATTGTTAACTTCACCATTAAAACAAAGATGACCAGCCCCGAATTTAATTTTGGTTATATCAAGACTGCGTTCGAGGATAAACTCCGGGAAGGCAGGAAATACAGCCAGATTACCAATGGTGATATCATCAAGTTTCCGGTTAAAGTTGTAGGCGGCACGGTAAAAGGTGCAACTGATTTATCCCGGGCATTAATCGACGGCACATTTAGTATAGCTAAGGGATTAAAAGAAACACTCCAATACGCATTTAAGAAAGAAAAATAGTGGTTGGTAGTAGGTCCTTCGCGTTCATTATGGAACGCTCAGGACCACCCCAATGCAAAGAAAAGAAACCTAAATTTGTGTCATTGTGGTGGCTATAGCTCAATTGGTTAGAGCGCTAGACTGTGGCTCTAGAGGTTTGCGGGTTCGATCCCCGTTAGCCACCCCAAATCTTTATCTTTGTTTTCCGCCAGAATTCGAAATTCGCAACTATAAGAAACAATTAGCTTTCCGTCGAGTATTTTCAGGTTCGATACAGCCC
>JAGUUJ010000080.1 GCA_020063525.1 Candidatus Omnitrophota bacterium | reverse complement strand
TCGTCCTTAAATTCTAAAACCATCTTGGTTACAGACTCCAGCATATTCTTTTTGTGCTCTTCATTATTGTAATCCGTGCCCGGATACCAGGGCGCGTCAGAACCCAGGGCGTATTTACCTAAAAAATCACCCATAATTACCCTGATGCCGAAGTTTCGGTAAAGGTCGCGCAGGAGTTCCTTATTCACCTTAAAAGGTTGATGATATAGTCTGATGGTGTTGACACCCATTTCTTTCAATAACTTGAAATCGCCTACGCTGGGTTCATTTTTATCCTGGAGATTATTTTTATTTTTATCTACAAAGGCATCGTAAGGACCGTCAATCTTGCCGTTATTATTGAAATCAGCCTCCATCCAATTAGTCATTGTTCCTTCATCGGGAGACTCACCCACCATTGTTGGCGCATAAGTAATTCCTTTAATGATATAGGGTTTCCCATCTACAATTAACTGCCAGTCACCTCTCTCATACTGTATAAGATGAACTCTACCTTCGCCCAGACGCCGCTTTATACTCAATAAATCCGTGGATGGCTTGGGTTTTTCCCCCGACGTTACGTCGGGGGATCCCGCTCTGGCGGGAAATTTTTCTAAGAGATTTGTCTTTACGAATCTTCCCGGATTGGTAATTACGGTATCATTAGAAACATCGTTATCATATCCATTGACGATACGGATATCCGCATCAACGAGTTTATGGCCTAACTTTGGATTATTGCGTAAAATAAAGTTTATTTTGGCAATCGCTGCCTGTCCCACTGACCAGGGTGTATGCCAGTAAGTCCAGCCAAAACTACTTGGAAAATGCACCACAATCGCATAGTAACATTTAATTGCATGTTTTATTAAACCCGATTTCTCTAAGATTAAACCAGTATAGAATAACTTCACTCCTTGAGGCTCAGAGGCAGTAGCCCATTTTAAGAATGCAGCTTCTAAATCCGGTGATTGCACAAAATCCCAGTGGCTGCCTTCCAGTCTCTGTGCTTCTTTCGCCTTTTTATATTCCGGGTCCCATCTTACCGAAGTAGTATTTGGGTATACCCCCTCGCCCACGGCCGCACTTAATCCTTCCTGGTCTTTTATAATATATTGATAATCCTTTGTTCCTATATTTTTAAACTCCCCGTATTTTTCATAATCCACAAAATCTTCCTCACCCGGCTCATATAAAACTATCTTTGTCGGAAATTGGCTCACCTGCTTTTTCTTTTCTATCTCGATAGAACCCGTCTCTATTTTCTTTATGCTTGAGGCCGCTGCCTCGGCAATCTGCCAGTACCAACCGCGCTGGTCCCAGGCCTGGGCATAAGGGTATTTATCAATAATTATTTTAAAAATTTTCTTTGCCTCTTCTAATTTTTCCTGCCGCATTAAACTCTCTGCCTGAATAAAATAAGCTGTGGCTACATCGTTTAAAACTGCTACTTGCTCAATTTCCTCTTTACTCCTGGGGAGCGCCTTCAAAGACGCCTGCAGCCTATCTGCCTCATCTTTATATAAGTCTATGCACTCCTGGGTATATTTAAAAGTGGCTTCAATGTCTCTCCTGCTGTGTACCTCCCAGGCCTTGACGATTAATTCTCCGGAAGAAGGCCTATCTTCAGAGTAGGTAGTAGGTAGGAGGTAGCAGTAGGTAGGGCTCATTATCAATAACCCAATAACCCAATAACCCAATAACCCAATAACCTTTTTCATCCCACCATCGCTCCAGCAGTCACCCCTTTGACAATATGCTTCTGCATAAGAAAATAAATTATGATTATAGGTAAGGCAGTGATAGTCAGGCCTGCCATTAAAAGCGGATAACGCGTAATGAACTCTCCTTGAAAGGTCGTCAGTGCTACCTGAAGCGGCATAAGGGGCTTACTGTCAAAAATAATCAGGGCTAAAATATACTCGTTCCAGACATTCAGCGCATTAAATATTACCACTACTGCCAATACCGGCTTTGCCAGGGGTAGGGCTATATGCCACCAGATACCAAACTTAGAACAGCCGTCAATTCTGGCCGCATCTTCTAAGTCCCGGGGCAATTTATCAAAAAAAGTCTTTAAAAGAAATATGCTCGTGGATAATCCTACGTTTATCATGCACAGAATATATCCTAAAGCAGTATTCCTTAAGTGCAGTTTATTCAAAAGAACGTATAGCGCTACAAAGCTTCCGGGTATGGGAATCATCATCGCCGCCATAAACATAAAAAAGAGAAGGTTTCTTCCGGGAAAGCGAAAACGAGAAAAGGCATAGGCAGCCAGGGAGGC
>JAGUUJ010000076.1 GCA_020063525.1 Candidatus Omnitrophota bacterium | reverse complement strand
CTACTTCAATTCCGGAAGCGCCAACTCATCCAGCACCCAATCAATATTTAAATCTAATCCCCTATCCTTATTTTCCTTCTCAATGCCCTTTAGGTGCTGCTTCATCAGTTCAACCAGCCTTGGTCGCATTTGCGGATTAGCTGCCGCGGCGCGAGGAGTCATCTCATCCAGGGCCGGGATTTTATCGTCAAGAAATATAGCATAATGCCGCTTGTAGAACTTTTGCATAAGCTCGCGCTCTGCTTCTGGCGGGATTTCTTCATGAGCGCTTTCCTCTTTATTTGAAATTATCTCCTGCGCATAACTTTCATAATCATCTTCCATTTTCCCGGCCTGCTGTTTAGCCAAATCCACTATTGCCTCATTCTGTAAAAGAAGGCTATCTGCGAAAAACTTTTTCACCATTCTTTTAGCAAAGGAATGTTTTTGTTTGGTAAAGGTTTCTACAATGAGCTTATCCGGAAAAAGGCGGATGTTCCCTATGCTGCCTACGCCTTCATCATCCTCCTGCCCATGCCGAAAATGCGCCGGCATATTTTTTTCTAAGGCTTTGGATTGCCCCCGGCGCAGCCAGCTGTAATAATACACCCCCGTGGCATCCTGTTCATCCGGATGCCTTTCGCGCTGCTCAAAATCCGGATATTTATCCAGAATTGCTTTAATCTCCGCGTAATTCCCCTGAATTTTATATATTGCCCGGCATTGATGCAGGTCCATCCTCTTCAATGCCGCAATACTTTTTTCGCGGCTCAAATCATAAATCAGGCTGCCAAATACGCCGAAGTTTTGCGAAAGATAATCTTTTATGGATAACCCTTTGTCTTTTCGGTTCTCTTTCCTAAACGCATCGCGCAAGCTATCTATAAACTCAACAAACGCAGAATCCGGAAGCTCTACGCCATTATTAGCCAGGCGGCTAAAATAGGGATAATGCGCAAGCCAAGTTAACATCCGCGTAAAACGCACCGACCTTGCGGCAGTAGCGCGGTCAATTAAAATAAAATTCCCTCTTTCCGGCTCTAATAAATCAATGCAATCCATGCTCTGATGATCTAATACCTTTTGTATCTCAATCACTGTAGCCCGGCAATTAAAGCGGCATTCCATCATTATGCGCTCGTCATTATTGAGGCCGTTCCATCCTTCTTCCTGCCATTTCTTAGCTAAGGTGCGGCCACCGGCATCGCATTTAACAAAAAATAGATAATACACAGCTGCGCCCTCTGCCGTTCCAACATCCCCTCCTGATATCCCGCTGGCAAAACGCATCT
Organism: Candidatus Omnitrophota bacterium; assembly: GCA_020063525.1. Lineage (GTDB taxonomy): Bacteria > Omnitrophota > Gorgyraeia > Gygaellales > Profunditerraquicolaceae > UBA1562. Next base: position 6,102 of record JAGUUJ010000076.1, on the reverse strand, counting down.
GCTCAACCACTTCTTCAAATTTATCGCGGCTATAATAAATTGCAAGGTAACCAAGCATTTTGCGCGCCAAGCCCCCGTCTATCTTCAACCATAAATCGTATCCCTGCACGCTAAAGGGCAGATAACTGCAATGAGGAATACAATTAATCTTACTCCCCCGCCCTGAGCCGCAACAGGCCGAACAGATTATCTTTTCCAAAGCCGGGCACATCCCTCGTGGTTTCTTGCCACAGATAGCGCACCTTGAGACTGTTTTATCCATAAAAATAAAAAGCTCTCGTCTTTTTGCAGAATATTATAAAGTTCACCTATTTTTTACCAGCCTCAACCGTTCCAACTCTTTCTTTAGCTTTATCATAGAGTTCCTGTAAGCTTAAATTTTCGTTTTCGGGCTCCAGCGATATCTTATACATTTCAGGTCTATATTTTTCAAAATCCTTGTGAGTTTTCGCAAACTCCTCTACTTCTTTGCGCTTATCATAATCTATGAACCAGTCCGGTTCAGGGTCCTTAACTTCTCTAATCTCTGGATCCCAAAGCAGCCACTTTCCGTTTATTTGCCGGACATCCCAATAACCCTCGAAATACTTATATATGATCTCATCATCAGCCAAGTCTTTGGTGGATAGCTTGACTTTTATTCTGTTAATTATTTTTTTGTCGGGATTGATCATAACGATGGTCGTATCTAAAAGTGGCCGGTATCCCCACGCCCACTGCTCAAAACTATATCCCCTCACAAAATTGTCGGACAAAAGCTCAAAAGCCTTTTCGAGTCTGCGCGCTTTGAGGTAATTGTAAAAAGCCCTGACAGCTTCGAGTGCGTTTTTATTGGGCTCAAAGACTGTTCTCCGTACGTCCTTGAGCTGGTCTTTTGAGATGAACATCTGATGCCATTTCTCTTTTATGGAGTCGGAGGAGATAGCCATGCCCATTCCCCCTAATAAGAGCCCTGAGGTATTAATCCCGACTACTTCTCCGCAGATATTCACCATCGGACCGCCACTTATTCCAGAAACCATGGTCATATCCGTTTGTAAATATTGAACACCATTTTTCTTATCTTTTGCGCATCTTGAAAATGCCCCACGAATAACAGACGACTCGCCGGGAAGGCTGCCTCCGAGCGGATAGCCTATGGCCAAGATTTCTTCAGCAGGGTTTATCCCGCCAAGACGCGCCAAGCTGACCGCTGGAAGGTCTTTTTTGATCTTAATAACGGCGAGGTCAGCATCCTTGTCAGCCATAATGACCTGGCCTGTCTCAAAAGTATTATCGGGTAATATAACTTTTGGATCTGGTTCAGAGGCAATCACATGAAAATTAGTCAAAATAAAGCCGCCTTTCTGAATCGCAAAACCTGACCCCTCGCCCTCTCCGCCAACGATACGTACCACTGATCGGCGCACCTTCTCCACAGTGTCTCTTTCATTGCAGGCTATCTTCTTGGGGCCACCGAGTTTATTTTCTATCTTTTGAATTCGATTGGATAATCTGGAAATTTCGTAGCCTGTGTACGCAAATACTCCCACAAGGAAAATGGCCAGGAACATTTTAAGAAAATTTTTCATTTTATATGCACTCGATTAAATCGCGTTAACCAGTCTTTATGCAACTCAACTGTCCGCTCCATAAGAAGGTCAATGCTTTGCTTGTCGGCGTATTTTTGTTCCCAAGAAAGAAGAGAGGCAGAAATACAAAAGACGCAACACATGGAAAATGTAATAGAAAAAATAAAAGCGTTCCTATAATGCATAATTATGGAGGATGCATTAAAACCGAAAAATTTTCAACTTTTATTAGCCTCATATTTCCAAAACAAATTTATTCTATCTCAATATTCTCTATGTCTTTTAACGGTGCTCCAATATATCCATTAAGAATACTATGAATTTTATCCAAAAAATCATCCGTGGCTATAATACGACATTTTGTAAATTTTTCGCCCGCCAAAATTAGCGCATCATCTTTTTTTGTAATTGTCTTTATTCTTTCTTCCAAATTTTGCATTTCAAATTTTCCTCCTCTACCAAAAAATTTTGCATCTACATAGTAATTAATCTTTTTTACCTTGGGGTGCTCAATCAATATGTATTTTTTCATCCTGCGCTCCTTTTCTGTCGTGTTCTTACCATATATTCATCTCTGGATTTTCGCATCTCTTTTTGCAAGGTTTTACTCCCTTAATTTTATTTGTAGAAGTTGCTGCGCTATAACCGCTTCAACAAAATTTGGATTTAATCTTATCGCCTCTTCTACGCACTTCAAGTCTTCGGTGTTTCTATTGAGCTTTCCTAAAGCCATTCCTTTATGAAACCATGCTTCAGCAAACTCTGGATTTATTTTCAATGCCTTATCGTAACAGTCAATCGCTTCGTTATATTTGCCGAGTCCATATAAAACAATTCCTTTATGAAACCATGCTTCAGTATACCCCGGATTTATTTCCAACGCCTTATCAAAGCAGATGATTGCTTCGTTAAATCGCTTAAGTTTGCCAAAGACAACGCCCTTATTATGCCAAGCCTCAGCATTTCCTGGATTTATTTTTAATGCTTCTTCGTAGCTGACAATTGCTTCCTCAGTTCTACCGAGATTATCTAAAGCGATTCCTTTATTATTCCAGATTTCAGCATCTCTAGGAGTTATTTCTAAGGCCCTATCAAAACAGGTAATTGCTTCATCAGATATACCAAGATTATCTAGAACTGTTCCTTTATTATACCAGACTTCAGCGTACTCAGAATTTATCTCTAGCGCCTTGTCGAAACAGGTGATTGCTTCGTTTGGTTTGCCAACCTCAACTAAGATACTTCCCTTATTAAGCCAAGCAACAACATTTCTCTTATTTATCTCCAAAGATTTATCAAGACAGATGATTGCTTCGTTTGGTTTGCCAAGACTGAATAAGGCGCTTCCCTTATTATCCCAGTAATATGCATATCGCGAATTTATCTCTAATGCTTTATCAAAACAAACAATTGCTTCTTCGTACCTATCAATTTTGTATAAGAAAGTTCCTTTGTTATACCAAAATTCGGCATCTTTTGGATTAATTTCCAAAGCCTTATTGAAACAAACAAGCGCTTCGTCGTGCTTACCAAGATTGCGAAGAGCTATTCCTTTATTACACCATACTATTGCATTATTTGGAGTTGCCTTCAATATCCGCTCATAGCAAATGAGTGCTTCGTCATATTTACCGAGAATATCCAGGGCATTTCCTTTGCCAAGAAGATCCCATAACTCTAATTCCGCTGTCTCAGCTTGAATTATTTTCTCTCCCGTTTCTTTTAAGAGTAGATTCTGTAATTCTTCTCTCATAACAGCAAAATCCTTATATCTTTTATTTGGCTCTTTTTCTAAACATCGTTTAATAATAGAAGAAAGAGGCGAAGAAAAATAAGGGGCTTTTTCATTTTTATGCAGCCATTCATATTCTTCGGAGTTTTTTCCAATAAAAGGAAGCGCCCCATCTGCGGCCATCTGATAAAGAACGATACCAAAAGAATAGATGTCGCTTCTTTTATCAGTGTACCCATCAAATTGTTCAGGAGACATGTAAGGAAGCGTTCCACAGATATTTTTTCCTTTACTTTTGAATATACATAAATTAGTCTCTTCATTTTTTGGAATACTACCTTCTTTAAACTGGATTTCTTGGAACGCTTTTACTAAACCAAAGTCGGTTATCTTCACCATCTTTTCGGGAGTAATCATAATATTATCCGGTTTAATATCCCTGTGAGCGTCAATGCCGTTCGAATATGCATATTCAATGCCGTAGCAGAACTGTATGGATAATTTAAGAATCTCTGGCAGAGTCAGATATCCGAAATAATGAGTCAGGGTATTTCTTCCATGGCTATCTGGGCTAATATATTCAAGCATAATAAAAAGCTTCCGATCAATTTTCGCTACCGAATCGGCATGCACAATATAAGGATACCTTCCTAATTTTATCCAAATAAGTGCTTCTCTTTTAAATAGCGCTTCATCCTCATCGGATTGAATATAATTCTTTTGAAATGTTTTAAGAACAGTGGGGAAATGGCTTCGATGATCATAACAAACATAAACAACACCCATTCCGCCTTTCAAAATACGGTATACTTCATAATATCCCCCGATAAAATCTCCTATCTTGATACCATCGATAGCAGTTTGGGAATTTTTTTCTACCATTTTATCTTTTTGATCCTAACTAATTGATACGGCAAGCTTAGTATCTCCTAAGCCTATGGTATCTGAATTCTTTAACTCATTTCTTCCATAAATGTGAACGTCATTTACAAATGTTCCATTTGTACTATTAAGATCCTCTATAAAACATGCGTTTTTATCCCAATAAATCAACGCATGCCTTCTTGAGCAAAATTTATCATAGGTGATTTTAATGGTTGCATTTTTACCTCTGCCTATCAATATTGGGCAATCCGATCTAACATAAAATTTATGCCCTTTTAAGGGACCAGATATCACTAAAATATGGATGGACTTTTCCAAAGTTTATGTCCCCCTATCATAAACTATCTGCATAGTTGAAATTAGAAGTGCGCCTATTTTTCCAACAAATCTTTTATTTCTTATCTTCCAATTTCTCAAAGACATTTTTTGCAGCGGGACAATTAACGCCGCCCGTTCCAAAATCAGTTTCAAAAGGATAAAGTTCACATGGTTCCGGTCTAACTGGATAGATAATACAACTCTTCTGAATACCCTCAGATTTAAGAAAGGGACAAGGGGTCCTTCTATCTTCTTCTGATTCCCAGTGTTTTCCATCGGAAGTAATCTTGCCATAATATCTTTCAATCAATTGCGAAACCGAAACTCCAAGGAATTTGGCGATCTTGCGACTACGATAAGGATCCCATGGCAAACCGGTTTCTTCGCAACATTTACCACACCTTTCGCACTTAAAGTATTTCCACAAGTATTTTTGCATCTGATATTACGTTTTATCTCTTCTTCTCTAAGTTATTTATTTTAATACGTTGGGGGTTATTTCTTTAATAAATTTTTGCAATTTACGTATTAACTCAAACGTTTCTTCTTCATTTGGCAACAAACCATTACTGTGTAACACAACGCTTACTTTATCGTAAATATCCGTGTAGTCGCTAACAACAGAGGGCGATACCAGTTTGTATTCACTTAATATATTTTGAATGCTAAACTTCTTACTTCCCTTTTCTTTACCGACAACAAAATCTCCCAATCCTTTATAATCGATTAACTTCTTTACTAAATACTCCACTAATGGGCGACATAAAGCGCAACTTGCTATAAAGTTTCCGTAGATATAACATTTTATAATTTCACGATAAATACCTCTTGCTTTACTATCTAGAAATGAATATATGCGCAGTGGCTTTATCTTTCGTATTCTAGATTGCATTTTCAAGCTTAACTCTTGTAATAATCCATATAAATGTTCTTCAATATTTACCTCGAAGGATAGATTTGAAGCTCTTTCAAAGAGAACTAAATCTCTCATCTGCTCTTCATTGAGATTCATTAATGGAAAATATTTTGTTTCGAGCATCAATTTCTCAATCTCCTCTTCTAACAAAATCGTCTTTCTACTCAAGCAAGCATATTCATCATTAATTTCACATAAGTCAGTGTCTGTAATCTCGGGGTTATCATTTTCGATATCGGCCCTCTCCCTGAGAACATCATGATACTCGGCTATTTTTTCTAATAACTCTTGTTTTATTTTTTCCTCATGAATAGCTGAAGTTTTCTTTTTCATTTCTTCACCCTATTTGCGTTTATTATGATTATCTTCTCCCGCCGACCAGTTCATCTATGCTCACTTCCAGCGCCTTTGCCAATTTAACAACTGTTTGAATTATTGGCTTTTTAGCAAAACCTATCTCGATTTTAGCGAGAGTGTTAAGTGAAATATCCGCAAGACGCGCAAGTTTTTCTTGAGAGAGTCCTTTTTTCTTTCTAATCCTTCTGACATTATTACCAATCATATTTTCCTCTTGACTTATGTATACTTGTAAATGTATAATTATAAACAGATATTTCCTTATATTATTTTACCATATAAACATTATTTTTACATCAAAATCTGCTCCTTGATACCTTTTG
>JAGUUJ010000072.1 GCA_020063525.1 Candidatus Omnitrophota bacterium | reverse complement strand
TGTAGACGGCGAACGGCTTCTTTTGGAAGACGGGAGCCTCCAGGAAGATTTATGGGGAGCGGGTTTAGATTTGGAAACAGGCGAAATGGATTTTGATTCCCTGATTAATTTAAGGCCGATGCAGAATAGAAGCCGTGAAATATTGGATGAAGAAATACGTAAGAAAGCTGCAGCGATAATTCAATCTTTATTAAAGGATTAATTGAATGGACGCCCGGGAAATAACTTTAAATATTGCCGTAAATTTAGGCCGCTTATGCCGTTGGGCCATGGAAGGCCGCAAGGCGCGAGTGGAACAGTTTTTAGCCCAGACCGAAGAATATCTCAAGGTCTTGGAATCCGCCCCGAAATCAAGCCGTTTTCTACCCACCTATGAATGGTTCAAGAATGACTTTGAGCGCCTCTCCCATGATGTCCGCATGGACGCCGATTGGGCTGAATCTATGCTTACCTGGGCGAACATCTTGTCCCATCGGGCTTCTTTAGCATAAATTTATTTCAGAAGGGAGAGATAGCGGCCGAGATTGTTTCCTTTCGGTATAAATGTTTCTCAAAGTGTCAAAGGGGAAATAGAAAACAGGAGGTTAAGCATGGGAGTCGAAAAAATAGGGGAAAAATATCGCTGTAACGTATGCGGGAATGAAATAGTGGTAACGAAAGTAGGCGGGGGCGAGTTAGTCTGTTGTAAACAACCGATGGAGAAAATCGAAGGATAAGGAGGATGTACGAATGGGTAAGTCAATCAAAGGTTCAAAGACAGAAAAAAATCTATTGGTAGCTTTTTCCGGTGAATCCCAGGCAAGGAACAGATATACCTATTTTGCCAGCGCGGCCAGGAAAGAAGGTTACGAACAGATTGCGAATATTTTTATTGAGACGGCGGAAAACGAAAAGGAGCACGCCAAGGTATTTTTCAAGTATTTAGAAGGCGGGGATACAGAGATAACCGCAAGCTATCCTGCGGGGATGATTAAGGACACAAAAACCAACCTCCAAGAAGCAGCTGCTGGAGAAAATCTGGAGTGGACTACGCTTTATCAGGATTCTTCAAAAACAGCGCACGATGAAGGATTCGCGGAAGTTGCGCGTTCTTTCGAGCAGATTGGTAAGGTGGAGAAGTTTCACGAATCAAGATACAGGAAATTGATTAATAACATTCTCAACGGTGAAGTGTTTAAGAAAAAAACAGCAATAAAATGGCATTGCATCAACTGCGGCTACGTGGTTGAGGGGGCGGAGGCACTGAAAGAATGCCCTGCGTGCAAACACCCGCAATCATTTTATGAGGCCTTGGCAGAGAATTATTAAAGGAGGATATGTTGGCAAGAGATAATTATTCATATAAAAAGTATCAGAAAGAATTGGCAAAGAAAAAGAAAAAAGAAGAAAAGAAACAAAGCAAACTGGATAAAAAAAACATACAGGCCAAAGCGGACCAAGAACAGGCTTTGAATGAGGACGTCACTGTAGTATAAAAAAATGCTTGAAATTCCTCTATGAAAGTTATATAATTATCAACTTAGGGACAAAATCTTTAACAAAGCTAAAAAGGAGGTAACATGGCATATCAACAAGGTGGTGGCGGTGGATACGGCGGAGGGCCACGGGAGATGCACAAGGCGATTTGCGCAGAATGTAAGAAAGAATGCGAAGTCCCTTTTAAACCCAGAGATGACCGTCCGATATACTGCAAGGATTGCTATTCAAAGCGCAAGAACGCAGGTCGTTAAAAGAAGAGATTTTGTTAGCTTCTTCCGAATATATCCAGTTGTGAAACTCATCCATTAAGAGGAGCCCCCAGTAATTCTTCTCTCAAAGAGAGAAGAGAGAGGGTTTCCCCTCTCTGAGTACGAATCCCGTCAGGGACCCCCATGTTTTTGTTATTCTAAAGGAGGTGCGTATGTTGTGGTTTTTAGTCGTTACGGCTGTCGTTATTGTGGTATTCGGGATTAGGATTATATCGCAATGGCAGGTTGGGGTAGTTTTTTGCCTGGGAAAATATGTCAGACAAATTAAGCCGGGTTTGAATATCATAATTCCGATTTTAGAATATGTAGCTTGCGTTGATATGCGTATTCGGACCATGGATGTTACTCCGCAGGAAGTTTTGACCAAGGATTCCGTACCAGTTAAGATCGATGCGGTGGTCTATTATAAGATCTTTGATGCTGCAAAATCTATTATAGCAGTTGAGAATTTTGGAATGGCTTCGACGTTATTGGCCCAGTCTAAATTGAGAGACGTTTTGGGAAAGTATGATCTCGATACACTTTTGTCTAATAAAGATCAGATTGGCAAGGAAGTATTGGTAGTATTGCAAGGGCCAACAGATGAGTGGGGTATTACTATCATCAGCGTTGAGATCAAAAATATTGAAGTGCCGGACAATATGAAGCGGGCGATGGCTAAGGAGGCAGAAGCTATTCGAGAGAAGCGCTCACGGTTGGTTAAGGCTTCAGCCGAAGAAGAAGCAAGTAAGATGTTTACAAACGCCGCTAAAATTATCGCAGAGTCTCCCAATGCGCTGATGTTAAGACAGTTGCAAACTTGGCAGGAAATCGGTGCTGAGCAAAATAGTTTGATTATTCTTGTGCCCACAGAGTTTGCTAAGATTATAAAGAGTTTGCAGGATAATAAATAGAATAGTGATTTACCGCTTAATTCTTAAGGAAGATTGAATTATGGCAAATTTTTCTTTTGATATTATTTCTGAAGTCGACCTGCAGGAAATGGATAATGCGGTAAATCAGGCGAATAGAGAGTTGGCCCAGCGATATGACTTTAAAGATAGTAAGGCTTCTATCGCCTACGACCGGAAAGAGAAGAAGATTGCTTTAATCGCGGATAATGATTTTAAATTGCGCGCTCTTACCGATATTTTGGCTACCCGGATGGCAAAGAGACACATTTCTCTTAAATCCCTAAAATTTAATCACCCGGAAAAGGCATTTGAGGGGTATCTACGCCAAACAGTGGAAATATGTATGGGTATTGATAAGGAAAAAGCCAAAGAACTGACAGGCATTATAAAAGGGCTTAAGGTAAAAGTGCAAACTCAAATTGAAGGGGAAAAAATTAAGGTCAGCTCGCCGAAGAAGGATGAATTGCAGGCAGTTATCGTGCATTTGAAGGGATTGAATTTTTCTATACCGCTTCAGTTTAGTAATTATCGTTAAGCCGGTAAATTAAGTTTCCCGAAAGAGTATAGATTTGTCCACCTATTGAAGGCTGATACCGCAGGAAACGGACATATTTGGTCAAGTAATGACCCATCGCAAGCCTGAATTTTCTTGGGAGGTTTTGGGGTGGGGAGATTAAGGGGGAGGGATGAGGACGGTTGATTGTTTGAAATGCAGGCAGAAAAATTCTTGTTGTGATTTTGGGGCATGGACAGATTTGGAAGAGGCTAAAAAAATATTATCTCTTGGATTAAAAGGAGATTTTTATCATCTTGAGGAGGACAAAGATTTTCCTTCCGGTTATAAAGTTGGAACGAGCTATGAAGATAATCACTGTTCTTTTCTTACCCTAGAAGGGCTATGCGCTATCCACAAAGTTGATTATAATTTGAAGCCGGCTCACTGTAAAGAATTTCCATATGAAAACGGGAAATTATCGCCGTTTGCAGACGTATTATGCTCGCAGGTTAAATCAATCCTTCGACTTCGCTCAGGATTGATGGTGAGCGCAGTCGAACCATCAAAAAGAAAAACCAAAAAAACCGGATAGCTTAAAATGAATATTTTTGTGGGTAATTTGTCGTTTGACTCCACCGGGGCGGATGTAAAGAAGCTCTTTGAAGGTTTTGGGAATGTCGCTTCCGCAGTGATTGTGATGGAGAAGGAGAAAAAAGCGCCCAAGTCAAGAGGTTTTGGTTTTGTCCAGATGTCTGATGAGCAGCAGGCGCTCGCTGCGATAGCCGCTCTCAACGGCAAGGAATTCATGGGCCGGATTCTGAATGTTAATCCGGCACGTCCTAAAGGCCAGAAGACCATGGTTTGGCCTCCTATAAGCCAGAGGGCAATGGTTTGCCTTCCGATAGGCAAAGCCATAGCCAAAGCCAAAACAGAAGCTCACCAGGAGAGTGAGTTAAAAAAGAAGATGCAGTCGAAGGTTGAAGCTAAAGCCGAACAGTATCCTCGGCAAGAGACAGAACAGAAGGAAGCTTGGTTTAATCCGGTTTTTAACAAGCACCCCGTCTTAACGGATCGGCGAGTGCGCCCCTCTGGGCAGCCGGGGACATATAAAGGTGGCAGGCGTTCGCGTAGCTATATGAAGCGGCACGGTTTAACTGAAATGCAGGAAGAGGCTAAACCACGGCGCAGGAGTCAAGATAATCCTATGCGATGGCGCAAAAGGAAAGATCAGCCAAAGCCTTGGCAGAGAAGCCCTGATGAGCATAAACCTTGGAAGAAGGCTGAGGAAGGGGCCCGGCCTTGGAAGAAAGCCGAAGGCGAGTCTAAGCCTTGGCGCAAATCTGAGGGTGGTATTAAGCCTTGGAAGAAAACCAGTGGAGAGATTAGGACGTGGAGAAAATCTGGAGAAGAGCCTAAGCCGCGGAAGAAGCCCGCAGGAGAGGTTAAGCATTGGAGAAAAGGCAGAGAGCGTCCACAAAAATCCAGGTTTAAAAGCCGGAAAAAACCGGGCGGCTATAAACGATGAAGTTAAAGTTAAATGCATATCCGGTAATTCCGCTGGGAGGATTAATTTAATGGTTGGGCTAGAGAAAGAAAAGGCGCTGCGGGAGATGATGGCGCGCTTGGGCGTACGCGAAGAGGATATTGTCGAGAGATTCATCCGCGCGCAGGGGCCCGGGGGGCAGAATGTTAATAAAGTTTCCACCTGCGTATACCTGCGTCATCTCCTTACCGGGATTGAAGTCAAATGCCAGGAGGAGCGCTCCCAGGCTCGGAATCGGTATCGCGCCCGGCAGATCCTGCTCAAGAAGATTGAGTGCGCGATCCTTGGTAAACTCTCTGAAGAACAAAAGCGTATCGAGAAGATCCGCCGGCAGAAACGCAGAAGGTCTCGCCGGGCAAAATTAAAGATCCTGGAATCAAAGCGGCGTCATGCCGCAAAGAAGTTCCTTCGGGCTAGCGTACGGGAAACCGGGGATTAAAACGCAGGATTGTTTAAATAGATAAGGAGGAACTATCAAAAAAACAAAGACTTCATATAAAGGCAGGAAATGTAAATTTCTTCATTGCAAACACATATTGAGCATCTATAATCATGAAGCATATTGCCATATTCACCTTGGCCAGGTTGTTCAGGAGCATAAGCCGAAGGTTTCCAAGCTATGATGACGCATAAAACGTTTAATACGAATGACAAAATGCAAGGGAATAATCAGCCTGACAGGAGTTTCTACGGGCTGGGTATTGCCCCGAAGATTCTCGGCATCCTTGAACGCATAAAGTTTAAGGTGCCGACGCCGATTCAGTTCAAAGCAATCCCTCTTGCGATTGAAGGTAAGGATGTTATCGGTATTGCGCAGACCGGAACCGGCAAGACCCATGCTTTTGCCATACCTATGGTGCAGCGCCTTGCGCAGAGAAAAGGGGTGGGTTTAGTCCTTGCGCCTACGCGCGAATTGGCTGTCCAGATTGACGAGGCTTTTCAGGGGGTCGCTCACCCATTCGGGATGAAGACTGCCTGTCTTATTGGCGGGGCTCCCATGCATGGGCAGATACAAGCGCTACGTAAGAACCCCCGCATAGTGATTGCAACTCCCGGCCGGCTCATTGATCATATGGGCCAGTGGAATTTTTTGCCGAATGAGGTTGTGATGCTTGTGCTTGATGAGGCGGATCGGATGCTGGATATGGGGTTTGCCCCGCAGATTACAAAAATCCTGCGTTTCCTGCCGAAAGACAGGCAAACCATGCTTTTCTCCGCGACGATCCCCAAAGAGATTATGCAGATTGCTGCTGCGTATATGAAGTTGCCGGTTTCGGTTGAAATTGCTCCCTCGGGAACTACGGTAGAACTCGTAACTCAGGAATTATTTATCGTCAAGAAAGAGGCCAAACTGCGGCTCCTCAGTAAATTACTGGCGCGATATCACGGCTCAGTTCTTTTATTTTCGCGGACAAAACATAATGCGCGCAAGATTACGATGTCAATCCGGGATATGGGATATAGCACGGCAGAAATACACTCTAACCGTTCCCTGGGCCAGCGCCGCGAAGCGCTTGATGGCTTTAAATCAGGCAGGTACAAGGTACTTGTTGCCACGGATATTGCAGCCCGGGGTATTGATGTGATTGGTATAGAATTGGTTGTTAATTATGACCTTCCCGAAGATGCGGAAAATTATGTGCATCGTATCGGCCGCACCGCCAGGGCAGGGTGTCGCGGGCATGCGATTTCTTTTGCCACGCCTGACCAGAGCCGCGATGTCCGGGATATTGAAAAACTTATCAGGTCTACTTTGCCCGTATCAAAACACCCCGAAATGCCTTCTGAAGAATTTGCTGAATCCGGGCATGAGGCATCGCGAAGGGACTTTAAAAGGCATCAACATCAAAGGCGCAATGGAGCCCCGTTCAGATCAAAGCCCGGGGTTCCCTGGGATAGAATCCTGTCCACCGGCGCAAAGTCGAGGCGTCGGGATAAATTTCCTCCGTATTAATCCTGCTATGCCCTGGCACGTATATATTATCAAATGTAAAGACGGCAAACTCTACACCGGCATCACCAATAACTTAGAGCGTAGAATTAAAGACCACAACAAAGAGCTTAGAATTCTTACGTAAAAAAGCAGGCCTAGTTAATTTAAGTTGACAAATCCAAAAAAGATGGTATACTAAAAACAGTAGTAAATAAGAGATTAGAAAGTCTAGGGCCGAAAGGTTTAGATATCTAACCTTTCGGTTTTTTTATTTCTGTCATTATTTACTATAATTTTAAAGGAAGGAGGGTAGTGAATAATGGCAAGAGGAAAAGTAAAGTGGTTCTCGAACCAAAAGGGTTATGGATTTATTACGCCTGAATCCGGCAATGATGTATTTGTGCATCACAGTGCAATTCAAGGTGAGGGTTATAAATCTTTAGCCGAGGGCGAGGAAGTTGAATTTGAGATTGAAAAAGGCCCCAAAGGTGAACAAGCTACAAAAGTAGTGAAGTTGTAACCTAAAAAAACAATGACCCGGTTCCATGAGGGGGCCGGGTTTGTTTTTTAAGTCAAAGGAGGAATTGATGCACACAGGTAAGATTAAGAAGTTAGTCCGTGACAGAGGGTTTGGGTTTATCAGCGATACAGACGGAAGGGAAGTATTCTTTCACCAGTCAAGCCTTCTCGATGCAAAATTTGATGCTTTAAATGAAGAACAAACAGTAGAGTTTGAAATTGAACAGTCACCCAAAGGCCCGCGCGCCATCAATGTACGTATTGCACCACAACAATTATAATCTATGGCTTTGGCTATCGGAAGCCAAACCATGGTCTCCCGACCTACAGGCATGAAAGTCGTACTTATTGAGCCAGCCTCGTCAGAAGCAAATGTGTATAGCAAATTGCATATGCCGCTGCTCGGCCCAATATATCTGGGAACTATTCTTAAGAACAGGGGCCACGATGTCCAGATTTACAACGAAGATATATACAGGCCTGATTACTCCCGGTTAAACGCAGATTTAGTAGGTATTTCAATTCTGACTTCAACTGCCAAGCGCGGGTATGAGATAGCCGGGAGGTTCCCTAAAGAAAAAGTAATTATAGGAGGCGTGCACGCCAGTCTTTTACCCGATGAGACGCTGCAATTTGCCAGGCAGGTAGTTGTCGGTGAGGCTGAAGAGGTAATTGCTGATGTGGTAGAAGGCTTGAATAAAGAGGCGATTGTTTATGGCAAGCCCCCACAGAATCTGGATAGCCTGCCGCATCCGGATTTTTCTTTAATCAAAGGTTATAAATCACCTGCTTTTATTATGCCCATCTCTACTTCAAGGGGTTGTCCTTTTGACTGCACTTTCTGTTCCGTGACAAAGATGTTCGGCCGTGAATACCGTTTCCGCAGCGCTGAAAATGTTATACAAGAGTTGGCATCCAGGCATGCAAGGTCATTTTTCTTCTGCGATGATAATTTTACCGCGCATCCTAAACGCACGCGCACCTTATTAGTTCTTATGTTAAAGCATAAAATCCGTAACTGGTCCTGTCAGGTGCGCTGTGATGCCGCAAAAGACGATGAGCTTTTAAGCCTTATGGCGCGCGCCGGTTGCAATGTGGTCTGCGTTGGTTTTGAATCCATTAATAGTAAGACCCTTCAGGCATTCCAGAAGAAGCAGAGCATTGATGATATAATAAATGCCATCGGTTCTTTTCGCAGGAAGAAGCTCAGAATTCACGGGATGTTTGTTTTAGGCGGCGATGATGATAGCGAAAATACCATATGGGATACTCTGAAGTTTGCCATAAAGCAAAAGATAGATACTATTCAGATGATGATTCTTACTCCTGTGCCCGGAACAAAGCTTCATGAAGAGCTAAAAAAGCAAAATCGTATTTTCAGCCACGACTGGAGCCTTTATGACGGCCAGCACGTTGTTTTTAAGCCTAAATTATTATCTGCTAAACAACTTCAGTTAAACGTGCTTGGCGCATATGCCAAGTTTTATTCTCTTTCCAGGTCCCTGTCTTTGCTTATAAGGCTGCGTTTTCGCAACGCAATGTTTCGTTTCATGGGATATAGAATCGTGCAGGAATGGATTAGGCGTAACCATAAAATGCACTGGCTACTGCAGATTTAACCTTGACCATTTCGCTATCTAGCTGTAAAATGTTTTACAGTTATAAGGAAATGGCCGATGGTAAAAAATAGAAAAAATTCTTAAGGCAACTCTCTAAAATGGGGGTTGCCTTTGTTATTAAGTGAGGCCATAAGTTATGGAGCCTTCTAATAAGATAAGCGACATAACTTATCTGGCCGAACTTATCCCGACGAATGCGCTAAAATTATGGAACAGAATTTTAGCGCGGCTTATGAGTCGGGATAGGATTGATAAAATGTGCCCCTTGCCTAAGCGCTTGTAAATTTCTTCGAAATTTACTTCGCAGGCTTCGGGGTTAATTCGCAGACGGCTTACGCCTTTCGACTTATGTCACTTACGTTCCATAAGTCGTCT
Source organism: Candidatus Omnitrophota bacterium (assembly GCA_020063525.1). Classification (GTDB taxonomy): domain Bacteria; phylum Omnitrophota; class Gorgyraeia; order Gygaellales; family Profunditerraquicolaceae; genus UBA1562. Next base: position 1,713 of record JAGUUJ010000072.1, on the reverse strand, counting down.
GCTCATTAAAGGAGGCTGATATGCAATTAGAAGAATTAAAAGGCAAATTAGTGCTGTTTAAGTTTGCCGAAGAAATAAGGGGAGACCTTCCTCTTTTTCAAATCTACAAGGATGAAATATGGGCGGTTGTAACCGGCATTGATGATGTGGGAATCTGGATAGAGAACCCCGCATACGAACTGGGGGTCTGGTGGGATGAAAAAGGCGATTTAGTACCCGCGGGTGAACAGGTAAAAGAGAAAGTTAAAACCAACATTCTTATCGCCTGGCGTTTTATAAAAGCCATTATGAACGTTGAAGATGAACGGTTCCAGAAAGTAAAAAGCGAAAAACTTCCCGGTTTCCATGCTTATAGATAAATGAATAAAGTATTATTTCTTATACTATTGGTCATCGGGCTTATTGTCTTATGTATCAGGTACATTGAGACCTGGGGCATATTCTATCCCAAAAAGGAGATCGAAGTCTATCCTTCTGTTTTGAATCTGCCTTATGAAGATGTATATATCAAGACAGAAGACGGCGTAAGAATCAACGGATGGTTTATACCGCGCGCTAATGCAAAATATACACTTCTCTTTTTCCACGGTAACGCAGGCAATATCGAACACAGGCTCGACAAGTTAGTTATGCTGCGGGAGGCAGGGGTGAATATATTTATCATCGATTATAGGGGTTTTGGTAAAAGCGAGGGCAGGCTCACTGAAGAAGGTTTTTATCTGGATGCAAAAGCCGCTTACAATTATCTGGTGAATAGCCGGGGAATCAGGCCTGAACAGATTATTCTGTATGGGGAATCATTAGGGACAGCGGTAGTTATAGACCTTGCCTCAAAAGTAAAGGTCGCGGCCGTAATAGTAGAAGGGGCATTTTCCGGGGGGAGGGATATGGCAAAGAAAATTTATCCTTTTTTGCCTGCACTCCTTTTCTCAAATAAATTTAATTCTCTGAAAAAAATAAAAAAAGTCCAGGCGCCAAAATTATTCATTCATAGTATAAACGATGAGATAGTGCCTTTTGCATTAGCCAATAAACTTTATAAAGCTGCCGGCGGCCCCAAGGAGCTTATAGAATTAATCGGTTCGCACAACACTGCCTTTTTAGATTCTAAAGAAAAATATGTTTCCTCTATAACTTTATTTATAGAGAAGCTTTAACTAAGGCCTGCTTATGAATAAAAAAACACTAATACTTACCAATAGTCAGGTCCAGCGCCTTATTGATATGCCGCAAGTATTAAAAGCGGTAGAAAACGCATTTATACTTTATGGTAAAAAATTAGTCCAGATGCCGGCAAAGATTTATCTGCACCTTGACAAATACGCAGGTGACTTCAGGGCTATGCCAGCGTATATAGAAGGGATGGAAGTCTGCGGCTTAAAATGGGTCAATGTCCACCCTGAAAACAGGCGTTTCGGTCTTAATATGGTCATAAAAGATAAAATTTCTGATTGCATCAGACAAGCGGATATTGTGGTAACCACCACGCCGGCTAGAAAACCGACTGTTGAATCTGAATGGATAAGAGACGGCACGCATATTAATGCCATAGGCGCAGATGCCAAGGGCAAGGAGGAACTCGAACCAGAATTACTTAAACGCGCAAAAATAGTCGTTGATGACTGACAGCAGGCTTCTCATAGCGGAGAGATAAGCGTTGCGTTATCGCGCGGAATAATTACCAAGAAAGACATTTATGCTGCACTGGGTGAG
>JAGUUJ010000073.1 GCA_020063525.1 Candidatus Omnitrophota bacterium | reverse complement strand
TAATTGGCAGGTAGTATTATTAGAGCCAGCCAAGACAATTCTCTCTCAGATTAGCCAATTTTTAGTCAATGTGCTTTTGGTGGTTATTATTCTTATCATTGGCTGGATTATTGCCAAAATCATCAAAACGCTGGTCACAAAACTTTTAAGGGCAATAAAACTTGACCAACTATCCGACCGCATTGATTTGGACAGTATATTGGCAAAAGGGGGTCTTAGCTATTCTCTTTCTGAGCTAATCGGCGTAATATGTTATTGGTTAGCGCTTTTGATTACTTTTGTGGTTGCCGTCAATGCCATAGGCCTTACAGTTGCTGCTGACCTCCTGAACAGGATAGTCCTTTATGTGCCTAATATCATTGCCGCGGTATTCATTTTGATATTGGGTATGTTTGTGGCCACACTATTAAGTAATATTGTTAAGACTGCAGCTAATAATGCAGGTGTGTCTCAAGCCAAACTTTTAGGCAAGGCTGTCGAGGTTGTGGTAATTATTTTTGCCGTAGCCATAAGCCTGGAACAACTTGGTATCGCTGCTAAGGTAATCGAGTTGACTATAAGCATAATATTAGCCTCTTTAGGCTTAAGTGTAGCCTTGGCATTTGGCCTGGGATGTCGTGACCTGGCTGCAAAGTTTATTTCCGACCTGATTGAAAATTTAAAATCAAAGAAGTAATGTAGTTTCAAGAAACTTATAATGAACCCCGCATCTTGCAAAAGGTGCGGGGTTCATCTTTATGGGGACGTTCCCCAAGGTACCACCCTTATAGATTATAACTAATTGATACTCAATGACTAATAAGTCTATCTATATCAGGACTTTCGGCTGGCCTTATGCTTCGGCTTGACAATATATATACTTATTGACAAATAGTAAGATATTATACGGAGGCTAAATGAGCACAAAAACACAAAAACTTATGAATTTTTTCCAAAACCATGGCGGGGCGGTTCGATTTTCCGCTATCCTAAAGGCGGGTTTTCATCCGGATTCGCTTGTGGCTCTTGAAAAAGAAGGAAAGGTTGAAAGGATTGCCCGGGGCCTTTATCGGATAACCAATTATACCCCGGGTTCTCACCCCGATCTTGTTATTGCATCACTTCAGGCTCCGAAGGGCGTTGTTTGTCTTCTTTCCGCTCTGTCTTTTTATGAAGCAACAAGTGAAATCCCCAAGTGTGTGGATCTAGCCATTCCACAAGGTACGCATGCAAATAGAATTAAGTATCCCCCGGTAAGATTTTATCGGTTTGTTTCTCGCGCATGGAAAGCAGGAATTGAAGAGCCTGAGGTTGAAGGGCATAAGATCAAAGTTTATAGCCTAGCCAAGACAATTGCTGATTGTTTTAAATTTCGCAATAAAATAGGCATGGATGTTGCAAGAGATGCCCTTAAGGTTGCTGTTACGGATAAAGAGATAAAGCCGAAAGAAATCATGCATTATGCCAAGATTTGCCGCGTTGATAGTATCGTAAAGCCAATATTAGAAGCTATGCTATGAAGAAGGATATCAACCCTTCGACTCCGCTCAGGGTTGATGCTGAGCGAAGTCGAAGCATCAAGAACATTCAGGCATCTATTCGGGCCCGGCTTCAAAATAAAGCAAAAGAAACCAACCGTCCGTTTTCAGAGGTTCTACAATATTATGGTATGGAAAGATTTCTTTATAGGTTTAGCCGTTCTCAATACGCGGACAAGTTTATCCTTAAAGGTGCTCTTATGTTCACTGTGTGGCGGGTTCCGGAGAGACGGATAACCCTTGATATAGATTTCTTAGCGCGTTTTGACAATCAGATCACTAGCATTGAGAAAGTCCTAAAAGACGTTTGTAAAGTCACTGTTGTGCCTGATGGGCTCGTTTTTGACCCAGAAACGGTTAAAGGTCAGCGGATAAAAGAGGACGCTGATTACGAAGGAGTGCGTGTAAAGTTCCGCGGGTTTCTGGAGCGTTCGTGCATCCCGATGCAGGTTGATGTGGGCTTTGGCGATGCCATTTATCCAAAACCAAAGGCGATTGATTATCCTGTTATTCTCGATCTTCCGGAGGATCAGCCGTTATTCGCCGAGGAAATCTATGACGAGAAATCAGATCGCCAGACGCTATGGAAGGCTTTTTTAAAAAAGGGAGACATTAAACACGCTCCGGAAAAGTTACAGGCCACAGCCAGAGAGATTGAGGGATTTCTTACTAAGCCACTTGATGCAATTAATAAAGAGCAGGGGTTTAACTCGGAATGGAAAGCCCCGGGGCCGTGGAAAGATACGAGGTGCCATCCGCGGGATTGATGCTAATATCGCTTGGAATAATGAAGGTAGTTTCTTAAACGACGCCCATAAGGACCTAAAAGCCGATTTTGTCATCGCCAATCCGCCTTTTAATGACAGCGATTGGAAAGATGAAATGCTTCGCGAGGATATTCGCTGGAAATACGGCACGCCTCCGGTTGGAAATGTCAACTTTGCCTGAGTGCAACACTTCATCTATCACCTGTCGCCAAACGGAACTGCTGGTTTTGTTTTGGCCAACGGCTCTATGTCATCAAATACATCTGGTGAAGGTGAAATCAGGAAAACTATTATTGAGGCAGACATCGTGGACTGCATGATAGCTTTACCATCTCAGCTTTTTTATAACACTATGATTCCGGCGTGTCTCTGGTTTATTGCTCGGGATAAAAAGAATAGCAAATTCAGAGATCGCCGCGGTGAGATTTTATTTATCGATGCCAGGAATATGGGCATAATGATTGACCGCAGACACCGCGAGCTTAGCGATGAGGATATTGCTAAGATTACTAACGCATACCATGCTTGGCGCGTCAAGGGAGGAAAATATAAGGACGAAGTTGGCTTCTGTAAATCAGCGAAGTTCGCAGAAATCAAGAAACATGGCCATATCCTCCAATTTTACCAGTATATATCTGGTTTTTAAGTATGTCACAAATAAACTTGTTATAAAATTGTTTCCCTGTCCTTGTCTTGTATCCTTTCCTATCAAGGTATGCTGCTATACCATGTGTACTCTTGCCGGAAATATACATCGTATAAATCAGATTAACGATATCGGCTTCCCTCTCCTCAACCTCTAATAATTTCTTATCTTTGTTATAGGTATATCCAAACGGCGCAAATCGTGCGCCTTGCCAATTGCCCTGCTGAACACCTTTTATCATGCCCGGAAATACTCTCTCTGCAATTCGGTTTCTCTCAAACTCAGCAAATGAGCCAAGCTGCTGAAACATCAGTTTCCCTGCTGATGTGGTAGTATCAAACGGCTCTGTTGCTGATTTGAAGGCAACGCCATAAGAAAATAGCTCATCCATCAGCATAAGCAGGTCTTTAAGGTTACGGCTAAAGCGATCGATCTTATGGACCAACACAAGCTCAAATTTCTTTGCCTTCGCATCAGCAAGCAACTGTTGCAATGCAGGC
>JAGUUJ010000132.1 GCA_020063525.1 Candidatus Omnitrophota bacterium | reverse complement strand
CGCGAATTAAGTTATAAATCGCTATTGCTGAAGCGATGATTAAAATAACAAATAAACCCCAAAATATTGCCATCATTTAAGTATTTTTGACTCTATATAACGGCTTAAGTTCGTTTTGTCTTTTTCTTCTTGGCTGGTAAAAGAAATACCGTAACGATTCACCGGTGTATCAATCTTACTCCAGATGACTTTTGCCTGCATGCGCATCATTGGAACATTATCCCCGAAGAAGAATAATCGCACATTTATTTTTTCTTTCTCATCAAATTCATGCCTTGTTTCAAAACACAGTCCTTCTAATCCTATATTATTGGCAAAGGACTTTATACTCTTGGATTTGTCAGCTGATTCAATCCTTAAGATGATTGTGCGGTTATAATCTTTGCTTAAATCTAAACGTGGCAATTCTCTTTTTTCCGTTGATTTACCGGAAATCCAGAGCTCACCTTCTTCTTTAGCGGTTGTCAATTTCTTAGCTATTCCCTTTTCCACAAGCACTTCTTTTAAAAATGCAAGAGAACCTTTGACTTCTACAACCTCTTTTTCTTTTTGCGATAGCCCTTCTTCAGCTATTTTGCGAGCTTCTTACTCTTGTTCTAAAACTTGTTTTTCTTCCTGTAAATCTGTTCTGAGTTGCTCAAATTCTTTCTCCTTTGTTCGCGAAGCATCTTCTATGGCTTTGCGGACAATTTCTTCCTGCTCAAGAAGCTTATTTTTTTCTGCAACTTGAGATTTAAGTTTTTCAATCTCCTTGGCTGCAACATTTTTATCGAGGATTAATTTGTATCTTCGCCAGAATAACCAAGCTAAAAGCCCAACACTCGAGATCAAGGTTAATCCGATAAGCCAGAAAGCAATCGGCGCTGTGGTTTTCCTTTGAGGAGGATTTGTTTTCGCGATTAATTTTGGGGGTTCGGTTTGAACCTGAACTCAGGCAGTTGTTTAAGGGCGATTTCCATTGTTTCTAATCTTCTAACTATCTGCTCGTTAGATTCATCTTTGGCAAAAACTTCTTTTCCTTCGTTACTAAGAGGTACCACTAAAGAAGCCTGAATATCCAAAATAATATTATTGTCTTCCTGCCAAATTTTATAAGGGACTTTTTCCAACAACTCAAAGGTTAAGGATTTAAGGTTTTTTTGGGTACGACCATAATACTCGCTAGTTATCCTTTTTATAACACCTTCATTTACTACTAACTCGTTTCCTATCTTACTGACTATATTCTTGGTCTGAAACTCAACTACCAATCTAGGGGGATCATCTAACCAACGAGAGGAGAATTTAGCTGGACCAGAAGTTGTCACTATTATTCTTGTGCTATCTTTAGATTCTCGGGCTAGTGGTGTGATTTTGGCTTGTTGCGTTAACTCTTCTGCTCCCACAAGACGTATAAACGCAAACCCAATACCAAAAATAATCAAGAAAAGCTTAAGGGTTGATTTTTCCCGCATTTTGCGGGATCCCGCTGTGGCGGGAAAACTTGCCTTCTTCATAGTTTTTTCACCACATCATTTTCTTTAAATTCTACATTCTTCCAAGGAGACAAAACTACTGCAGCAGAACTTGTTCCCTCAAATTTCTCGATTTGTACTCTTCCAATAAATACATCATCACGATAAACAGATAAAATATCGCCTAATTTTAAGTTGCTCTGGCTGCCTAAATCAGTTACCACGAAGTTATTGTCTTTATCATATGACAAAATTTTCCCTTTTAATCCCGAAGATGTTTTAATTACGATTTTTTCTAATTCAATATTTTGGGGCATTTTTGCTGCCAATTCTTCAATCTGTCCTGTGAGGTCTTGCTTTTCTTTTAGCGCTGTAACCAATTGTGCCTCTAAGTCTTTTTTGGCTGTGACTTCCTTTTCTAATTTATCTAGAGTAAGTTTAATCTGTTCATCGCGGGCAGAGATTTGTTTCTCGGCCTCGGTAAGCTTACTCTCTACTACTTTCTTTGCTTCAATAGTTCTCAATAGTTCCGTTTCCTTGGCTATCCTTATGGATTTTTCTTTTTCTTTCTGAATATAGAAAGTAGCACATAAAATTAACAAAATAAGGATAGCTGGCCAGAAAACCTTAGGCTTGACTAAAGAATTTAAGTTTATTTTGAACACTCAGCACCTCCTTCATTCAGAAATCTCTGAATCCCTGTGTATCTTGCTTGCAATATACTTAACCACATCGGCTACAGTATTCATCTCTCCTGCATCTTCATCAGGAATTTCAAGATTAAATTTTTCCTCTAAGGCCATCACTAACTCTGTGGTATCCAGTGAATCCGCTCCCAAATCTTCAATAAAAGAGGTCTCTGGTTTAACCTCTTCAGGTTTTACCTTCAATTGCTCACAAATAATTGCCTGTATTTCTTCGAATAAACTCAAATTTAAGCCTCTACTTGAGAAATAAGATACTTACCTAATTCTTCAACTCGCTCTTTATGCTTATGATAGAAAGGAAGTAATCTGTGGTATTCTCTAACCTTACGCGCATCCTTTACCTCTTTAATTTGAATATCCGCAGGCAACCACTTCTTTACATTGTGAAATGCGCCAATAAAAAGAATCCCTCTTTCTCCATCATTTAAGGTCTCATTTATTCTCTGTGCAATGAACCTATCTCTTTTGTTTAAGAGCCTGTTTTTGATGAACTTATATTTTATAAAGGCAATTAACTTCTGCGTAATTGACTTTGCCTCTGTGATGGTAAGTAATCTATCGCGCTCTTCCTTAACTAAGTTAAAATCTTCAGTCTTCACTAAAATAGCTCCTTGATTAAGGAGCCTTGAGACCAACGCATAATTCCTGCTTCCTGACCGAAGTCCTTCTTCAACGATGGACCTGCCTACTTCACCTTCAGCTATCATTCCATCTTGATATATTTTTAGCCCAGATACATCTACAGAATTAAAATAACTAAGGATAGCATCCCAAAAACTATCTACTGTCTTTCCATGCTCTTTCCAAACCTCTTCTCCTAAGCCTGCAATGCCTCTTTTCGTTACATCTTTTGCCAAAGAGCCGAGGTCCGCACTCGTGTGTATAATGGGGGCATAAATCAAAGTTCTCATAATTAGGGTTTAAGTCTCTTATTTTGCTTTTATCTTTTCCTCTAGCCGTTCTAATCGTTTTTT
>JAGUUJ010000057.1 GCA_020063525.1 Candidatus Omnitrophota bacterium | reverse complement strand
TAGTATCTCCTGCTAAAATCCCTAAACCCCCTGAATATGTATGTATTCTTGAATCAATCCCAATCTCCATCGAAAAATAGGCAATCTTTCTATCTTTGTGAGAAATCATCTTTTTCTACACCGTCGCTTCCCGGGACAGTGGGAACCTTAGCATGACGCATCGTCTCTTTGGCCACGGACTTATCCCCCATCTTTCGTATAGCTTCTGGAGGCGGGCCGATAAAGGTAATTTGACAAGACTGGCAAATTTCTGCAAAGTGAGCATTCTCAGATAAAAATCCGTAGCCGGGATGAATCGCATCCACATCAGCCACTTCAGCCGCGCTAATAATAGTGGGTATATTGAGATAGCTTTCCTTGCTGGGCGCCTTACCTATACATATTGCTTCATCAGCAAATCGCACAGGCAAAGAATCTTTATCTGCCTCAGAATAAACCGCAACTGTTCTAATGCCCAACTCCTTGCAAGCCCTGATTATTCTCAGGGCTATCTCACCGCGATTGGCAATTAGCACTTTGTTAAACCTTGTTTTCTCTTCCCGATGCCTTTCTCAATCTGTCCATAATCGCTACTCCCAGTCCTTCCTCTTTTACGCTTTCCGCAATAATAACCTGAGCACCCTCTTTATCGAATTCTCTTAAAATAGAAAAAAGATTAGCCGCACATAAGTTTAAGTTCTTTGTCGGACCAAACACTTTTACATTGAAGTCACTATATTTATCTTTATTCTCCTCTTTAGCTATTATTCCTATACAATACCCCTGTATTGCAAATTCAGAAGCAAGCAAATTTATCTTATCTATTTGGACTTTGCCGTTTTCTTCTACGAGGATGACTTTAGCCTTAGGCGAATAATGACGGATAAACATGCCTGGAGCAAGAATTTTATTTCCATTATAAGGCTCAATATCGGGGATAATCGTTCTTAAAGATTCAAGGCTCACTCCTCCCGGACGCAATATACGAAAAGGAGTTTGCGTTAAATCTAAAATGGTTGATTCTACGCCGACGTTCGTTTTTCCGGCATCAAGAATCAAATCTACCTTTTCATTTAAATCATCCAAAACATGTTGTGCGCTCGTAGGAGAAGGTCTTCTGAAAAGATTAGCGCTGGGCGCAGCTATCGGTGTCTGTGACTCTCTGATCAGGCTTAAAGCAACAGGGTGATCAGGCATCCTCACCGCCACAGTTTCTAAGCCCGCAGTAACTATTGGCGGTATGTCTTGCGATTTCTTAAGCACTAAAGTCAATGGCCCTGGCCAAAACTCATCAACTAAATCTAAGGTTATCTTATAGACCTCATTGGATAATCTGAGTAAATCCTCTCTATCTGCAATATGCATAATTAAAGGGTCATTTAAAGGTCTATTTTTCGCCTCAAAAATCTTAGCTACCGCAACCGGGTTTAAAGCATCCGCCCCTAAACCGTAAACTGTTTCAGTAGGAAAAGCAACCAGGCCACCATTTCTAATTATGTCGGCTGCCTGCTTAATTTTTGCTACCTCTATGTTAGTAGAATCAATTTTTATAATTTCTGTCTGCATCAATATCCTTTTATCTTGTTATCTTTAAAATCTTATATCTTAAAGTCCCGGCAGGAGTTTTAATCTCCACTATTTCATTTTCCTTGTGACTCAATAAACCCTGGCCTATGGGACAGGTGATGGAAATTTTCCCTTCTGCATAGTTTGCTTCCACTTCTGATACTAAGGTATATTCCAGTTCTTCTTCTGAATTCAGGTCTTTGAGTTTAACGGTTGCGCCAATGAGCACCTCATCCTTAGAGATATTTTCGTCATCCAGTATGCGCGCGCGGCTTAATTTTTCTTCTAATTCAGCAATTCTTCTTTCATTTAGTCCTTGTGCTTCTTTGGCGGCATCGTATTCTGCATTTTCAGAGATATCACCGTGCGCCCTGGCTTCTCCTACTGCCTTGGATAATTCTCTGCGCCGGACGTTCTTTAAGAACTCAAGTTCTTTTAATAATTTTTCATAGCCGTCTCTGGTTAGATAAATATCTCCGTTCAT
>JAGUUJ010000010.1 GCA_020063525.1 Candidatus Omnitrophota bacterium | reverse complement strand
GGCCCGGGTTTTTAATTCTACGTTGAACTCAAGGTTATCAACCAAGCCCGCTTGGGTAAAATTACTGGAGCCGGTAATAACCCTTCCCACATCACGATCTCCCTCCGCAAAAGTCATTATATAAAGCTTGGCGTGAATATTTTGCGAAGGGTATGCCCTTACTTCTAATTTCTTGCTCTTTATCCACTCTATAAATTTAACCACTCCTTCTTCTACCTGACGAACATCCTCAGAGCCCTCCAACTCCTTTTCAATTAAGCCCTGAAATTCTTGTTTTGTCTCCGCGTGGGAGAATTGGAGTATCTGCTGTTTTTCGGTTACTGCCCTATTAAGCAGGTCGTATGTCTGGCGGCTTGTGCTTATTCCGATAAGGACGCGTATTTTTTCGGTTGCTTCCAGGGACTTATATATCGCATAAAACCCGCTCGTATAAAAGAATCCCACCAGGCAATCAAAAAATTTTGTATCCTTTATCAAAACCTCGAACCTATCCTTGAGGTACTGATCCTTTTCATTCGTGATAAACGTCAAATCGCTACTCATCTTTTCTTTCCTTTACTCATCCAGTCCGCACGATCCTTTTCTATCAGATCCCGGATGATAGAAACAATGGATGCGTTTTTATTTTGCTTCTGCAATTGGAGGGCTTTTTCTTTCAGGAAAAAATACTGGTCTTGCGTAATCTCAATGGTCGTTTTTTTTATGCGTTTATTGGCAGGCATGCTTCGCTCCTTGATTGTGGCTTAAGTATTATTACCCGTATACCCATATTTATGGATTATAGCACAAAGCATTGCCTTTGGAAACAAAAAAACCTCCGCCAGTTATTTAAAACCAGCGGAGGCTTAAGTGGAATATTAATGTCTTATGATTTTGCCGTGGCTTTGTCCTTTTTCGAACCCCATCCGGACTTCCACCTGGCAACGGCGCCAGCCACGATTGCATCAACAGCTTTCTGGTCACCGATATTCTTTAATACATCGCTCAACTCCCGCTTATTAAGTACGCGGAAGTTCTTAACCCCGCGCTCCTTAGCCGTCATCATCAGCTCATTGCGTGAAGCCCCGGCATGCATAACAATCCCCTCTTTAGGCGATGGGGATTTTTCGGCTGAAGCCTTCTTTTGTTCTACAGCTTTTTGCTTCTTAGGTTTCTGCTTTTGTTTAGTCGCCATTCCGAACCTCCTTTCTCATTTTTCTACTATCCTCTTTGCCAGCAACTTCGCCATAGGCAATATGGACGGCTCTGCGCAGTAATTCGCAGATGCTTTTTTTGGTCTTCTGCTTCTCTTGAAACAGCAGAGCCATTTCTTTCTCGTCCAATCGTGAAGCTGGCCACTGATACTTACTCATAATGCCGTAAGTAGGCCATAAGGTTTAATCGTTGGCAAGGTGTTTCTTCAAAAATCTACCCGCAACCCAGCTTTGGCGCCTACGCCCTTGCGATTATCCGATTCGGCAAAGCCGTATCCCTCAACGAATGGGCTAACCTCAATCCCAGGCTTCTTTTCCATTTTTTTCTGATCCACCGTCACTTGAGCTCCGGATTGAGCAATTATATGGGTAACCTGTTTGGTGGTTTGCGTCGGCATAAAAAACGCCCGGTAAATCGTCAAGCCCACAAAGCCGATAAGCGCAATCCCTGCCGCATAACGTAAAGTCTTAACCCACGGCAAAAACTGAAAGAAACTTCCGGCGAATTTGAGTAAACTAAACTTTTCTGTTTCCGCCATCCTGCACCTTACCCTTCAGCCACAGATAAAAAAACATCCCCAGCCCGCCAAGGATATTCCCGAGAATAAAAGCTATTAATACCTTCATCTTTCCACCCCCTTAATTTCCGATTTTCTTATCTATCCGCTCGACAAGCGTCTCGAGCCTTGCCAAACGCTCCCTGATCTCCTCGATACAGCTTATCCTTGATTCCATCGCATCCACCCTGCTGTTCAATTGCCCATACCCAAAGGCAATCCCGGCAAGAGTAAATACCAAAGTGATAGCCGCTCCCACAAGGCCCGCTTTTAATCTTATCTTGGTTTCGCCATTCATTTCTTGTCTTCCTCCTTATTTTTTATTCTGCATCAAGGAAAGTTTTATGGCAAAAGAATCGCCTGCATAAGCAGTTATGCCCGATCTTCCAATCTTCCATCGAACAAGAACTGTGTATGTTCCTGCATTGACGGCTTCCCAATGATGGATTTGTGTTGGAAGTCTTTGATTGTAGAAAAGTATCCCTCCGGAAATATCAGCAAAAAGCCCGCCCACCCTTGCTCCGGTTTTCTCTACGCTGTTAATTAAAACCTGGATATCTATCCAGTCAGCTTGATCTTCCTGATAGTCCAGTCTTAAATCGCCTGCCTGAAATAATATTAATAACTTGGTTGCGTCCGGGGTTGTAATCTGCGCGCTAATCAAATCGACATAACTAGTGCTACCTGTCGACTTATTCGTCGCAGTAGCTGTTATTATTTCTGAAATGGCATTGGTCTCTAAAACCTGTCCTTTTATTATTCCGGTGTTCACTTCCAACCCGGCCCCTGAACTTAATTTATATCCTGTAGTACCGGCCACATAATCAGAGCTTTTTATATATTCATCTACGGTCAGGCTTCCGGTATTGACTGCCAGTGCATCCAATTGATTTACATTTATCTTGTCGGCATCAATCGAATCCGTATAAATCTTCCCGCCATCAATCTTGGTTATATCGGAGCCGTGCGCCCAGCCTGTGGCAGTAGCCGCGTCTATCAATTCCCACTCTCCTGCAATTATCTGATCATCGCCTGGGTTGGTAGCGCGATACATCTTATCGCCGTCATCAGTATCAATCCATAGGTCGCCTGTGGCCAAAGCCGTAGGAATGGCGTCTTGCCGGAAGACGGTTATGCCTCCGCCTCCACCGCTCTCGGATACCACCTGCCACACACTCGATTGGTAGATATACAGCTTATTATTGTCGTCCGTATCAATCCAATAATCGCCTTCATTCATTCCAGAAGTAGGCGCCTCGTCCTGATAATATGTCTTGGGCGGAATGGCGTCGCTGGCTAATTTAGAAAGCGTTATGGATTCAGCCGTAATCTTACTTCCATCCAAATTAAGGATCTTGGCATTTGTTACGATAAGGTCTTTTATCTGGGCGGATAAAGTAATCAATTCTCCCGCAATAAGTTTTCTTGCCGATATTATGGTGTCGCCTATTTCCGCTTCGCTTAAAGGCGTGAAATTTATCGTAACCGCAGAGGAGAAGCTCCCGGGCCCATAAGTGTCTACTGCCCTTACTTTATAGTAAGCCCTGTCTTTGATGACGAATTCGTCATTGATATCAGGCGTGCCTGATGGCCAGGAAGCCACCGAAACCTGGCCGGTTGAATTGTTATAGGCCGTGACTATTGCCTCCTGACCTTTATATGTCCCGCTTGTCTGCACGATCACGTCGCCGACAAAGTAATTAGGGCCGTAGCCTGCTATACCGGCATCCGTAATACTTGTTGCATCTGCCGTGTCAGCCTTTGCGTCTACCGGAGCATTGCCCTGGACTATAGCCATGGTGCCGGGGACCTTTGCCTCCAGAAATTCCTCTCCACCCCAGACATTGGTTGGAGACTTATAAATTTCATAATATTTTAAGTCCGTATCACCAACATCAGACCATTCTATCTTGGCAAACCCGAACCATTGCGTAGCTGCTATGGTGGGCATAGCAGGAACTGCGTTTACCGGCGTTACGGACTGCGCTATTTCGGAATAATTTCCGGATGTATTATAAGCCTTGATGTAATAGGTGCCTGGATTTCGCGATAGAGGCGTAACGATCGTGAACGTGGTTGCCATGCCTCTATAGATAAGACTGGCACTCTGCACTCCCCAGTTTGCGTCTTCTGTTCTGATTTCGTATCCTGCCAAATCTACATTCGGGTTCTTATCCCAGGTAAAGACTATTTCATTCAAAAAGGTATAGGCAAAATTGGAAACGTTGTTAGGAAGCGTAGTATTGCCGGTAATGGTAATCTCGGCAAAGGGTGAATCGGCTTTTGCTGTTTCCTGGCTATCGTAAGATACGCTTGTCACGCAAACCTTATAAGTCGAGCCGACTTCAATATTGCCGATTATGGACATGCTGTTGCCCTCGGTGTATCCTACGTAATACCAGTTCAAGCCGTTGTTATCCGAATAATAAACATTGACCCCCTTGAACCTGTTCATCAATTC
>JAGUUJ010000109.1 GCA_020063525.1 Candidatus Omnitrophota bacterium | reverse complement strand
GGGACGTTTCTTTAGTCAAAGCAAGAAATGTCCCCAGTCTAGTCGAGAGTTATTTCAATAGTGTTAATATTATTAGATAAAGCGAGGATTTGGCTTCGAGGTAACAAAAAGCGCGGTTGTTTTAGGTTTTCAGCAATAATTTTTCCGTTAAAACTTACCTTGCTTATTAAATAGTTGCCAAAGTTTTTCTTGGTTGGATTTACAAATCTGACTTCTATTAACTTATCCGCAAAATAAGTCGTTATACCAATTGTATTTTGAGCTTTGAATTGTTCTGCAGTTAGTTTGGGTTCTATTATCAAATCTCCATATTGACCCCTTATCCCAAAGACCTGGGTTAATAAAGTAAGTATAAACCAGCTGGCAGAGCCGGTGAGATAGCCATACATACCGCGTCCTTCGGCATTAAAATATTCCGGCAGGCAAGGGTAAATTTTACTCCTTTGGGTATCGACAGCCATCTTATAAATAGAGTTTATGACTTCGCAGCCCTCGTTAACGAACCCTTGTTTATATAATGCATAAGCCAACATAACCGCCATATGATTAAAGAAAGCACCGTTTTCCTTATCACCATAAACAAAGGAAAAAGCCCTCCCCAAGTTCGGCTGTTCTTCTTTAAAATCCGTATTTAAATGAAAACCACCGAGTGCATCATCTTTTAGGTATTTGCGCATGTTATTAAAGAGAGTTTTAATTTGTTCGGTATCCGCGATTCCGCTCATAATAGGAAAAGTCTGCCCGGTTAAGGTCATACGCATAAGCCCATTAATATTACCTTCCAGGCGTTGTTTATCATTATTATAATATCCGTTGAAGAATCCTTCCTTTAACCATTCATTATTTTGTATATGCGCATACATCCAGTCAGATTTCTTTTTCAGGTCGCTAATTAGTTTGGTTTTTGGTATAGATATTTTCTCACCGGATACTTTATATTTAGTACTCTGGAAATATTTTTCCAGGAGTTTATGCTTTGCATTTATGTCGGAATAATCTATCGCATCTTGTGTTATAGAATCGAGGAGCATAGTTAATTCTTTTAAGATAGTTATGTTATCTATCTGGAGATGCTCGATTATTTCACACAGACTCCTAAAATTTTGCGCATACATGCTACTGAAGGCAACACTCTCTCCAAATTCAGACGCCATATCCAGGCCGTCATTCCAGTCTGCGTCTTCAAGACGGATATGATTATGCGGACCGACATTAAAAAATTGCACTAAATTCTGGACTAAAATATGCTCTAAGATACTGCTTTCGTATATTTCTTTGGTCTTAGCCTTAAGTAATTTGCCGTTATCAGGTTCCCAACTTGAGTCTATTTCTCTGCTTCTACATAACTGGTGATCTCTAAAATAAGGAGCTTCTTCCCATAATATTTTTAAATCAGCGGTTTGATGTATATATAGATGGATGGTCAGTAAAGGCCAGATGCCGTGGTCCATCCAGACACGGCTGATATTATTACGGTCAGCAATAAATTCTCCTAAGGTTTCGCCTATAATGGTGGCGTTTGAACCGTCTATACGCACTCCTCTAAAATTATTAATCAATAATGACCTGACCTCTCCAGGGTTATTTAATATAAGCGAAAGACAATCCTGCCAGAGGTCACGCCAACCTTTACCTCCTTTACCATAATCAAAATCCGGCAAGTATGAGCAGCCGAATACCTTTCTTAGGAGAGGCTGGATATTCACCCACCTAAACCAGTTATCAAAATCGCTGTCATTCGTCTTAACTTCAGTCGAAGAGTTCTTTAGTTGCCAGTATATTTTATTCTCTTCCAGCGCCTCTTTTACTTTGGCTTTAGTATTGAATTTTTCAAATATAGCATTGATGCTGGATTTATCGTTAGTTATCCCCATAAGGATAATGTAGGAAATAGATTGTTTTGGTTTAAGGACACAAGCTTTAAAACGTAAACCAGCCATAGATTCTTTACCCTGCATATTGTTCTTTTTTGCAGGCAGAAGATTCTTTAATGCTGCATCAGGTGCTTCTAAATCCGAAGCTTCTCCGGTAAATTCTTCTTGTGCGGGGTAAATATATTCAGGTGGACCATATTTTTCATCTATGCCAAAGACAAAATAGGAAGTAGGATTTTTCTTATGGCCTGATTCATCAAAAAGAAGAGTAGGAGTTACAACTATGCCGAATTTCTCCTTTTCTATACGTTGCAAAAGAGAAGTTACATGGCGGTGGTCATGCAGGTTGTGAGCTGACCTGCCAAATATAGGTATGGCTGCAGTAGGAGTAAATTTAATAGGATTTGAAGAAATATTAGTAACATCTACCAGCATCAATTCTATAGGATCGTCAGATGCAGGAATAAAGGAAGTGATTTCCGCCTTTAAGCCGATTTTTTTATTTTGGCGGGTTATTTTTTGCCATAATAGCCCTGCCTCTAAGTTAAATTTATCCTCTAGGCGGTTCGCTTCCTTTGATACACCGGTTGCTGACCATACCTTGTGAGGGTTTATATATATCCAAAAGTTACGGCTTGATTTTAAATTACTAAGGTCAATACGTGACACCGGCTCTAATAGGAAGGAATTAAAATCTGTTTTTATGTCACCGTGTAAATCCGGAGAAAGCGAAGACATAATCGGCGCAGAGTTACACAGGGGAAAATAAAGGGTGTTTATTTGGTGGGCGGTATCCGAAGTAAATGTGCCTTTGTCATCTATGAATTTCCAGAGCTTATTCTTCATATCGGCTTTCAATTTATCATACCCCAATTACTTTTGCAAGATTTTTTACTTAATCTTGGGGTATAGCGTACCATATAAAAATCACCCACTGCGAAAATCGCAGTAAGTTATCGCGAAGCGATTTTCTTGCAAAATATTAAATAGATGGTAAAATATGACATTATGCGTGTGGCAATGTATTATAGTAACCGCGATATCAGGATAGAAGAGATGCCCAAGCCTAAGATTGGCGTTGGTGAGCTTCTGATACGCGTTGAGGCTTCGGGTATCTGCGGCAGTGATGTGATGGAGTGGTACCGCATTAATAGAACGCCGCTTGTGTTAGGCCACGAAATCGCAGGCACGGTTGAAGAGGCCGGAGAAGGCGTAAAAATTTATAAGAAGGGCGATAGGGTAGCTTGCGCGCATCACGTTCCTTGCGGTAGGTGCCATTATTGTTTATCCGGCCACGAAACCGTCTGTGATACCTTATGTAAGACTAATTTTGACCCGGGCGGATTTTGTGAATATTTACGCCTGCCTAAAATAAATGTGGATTACGGTGTTTTGCCCTTGCCTGACTCAGTATCTTTTGAGGAGGCAACGTTTATTGAACCTCTGGCATGCGTAATCAGAGGGCAAAGATTGGCGGGTATGAAGCAGGGCCTTAGTATTCTGGCTGTGGGCAGCGGTATAGCAGGCTTATTGCATATACATCTGGCTAAAGTAATGGGCGCGGGCCGTATTATATCCACGGACATTTTAGAATACCGTTTAAATGCAGCTAAAAAACTCGGTGCGGATATAAGCATAAATGCCAGGGAATATTCTGCCCAGATGCTGCGCAGTCAAAATCAGGGCAGGCTCGCAGATTTAGTGATAGTCTCAACTGGTTCGCCTTCAGCTATTGAGCAGGCGCTGGAATCTGTTGAGCACGGCGGAACAATTCTTTTCTTTGCTCCGACGGATAAAGACCGAAAAATTCCGTTCCCTTTTAATGAATTATTCTGGCGCACTGAAATAAGCCTTACGAGTTCATACGCAGGAAGCCCCTCGGACTATAAAGAGGCCTTAGACTTGATCGCAAGTAAAAAACTCGATGTTTCAAGTATGCTCACACATCGTTTAAGTTTATCCGAAACAGGCCTGGGTTTTAAATTTGTAGCCGAAGCGCAGGAATCTATAAAAATAATTATTTATCCACAAAAATAAGTGATCCCCGCCTTTGGCGGGGATTAATTCGCAGACGG
>JAGUUJ010000071.1 GCA_020063525.1 Candidatus Omnitrophota bacterium | reverse complement strand
ATTTTCAAACCCGGTATTGATTTAAGCGGCCGGGGATTTCATCGCCAAACCAGCTGGCCTCAAGGACTGGCAGCACCTGAGGTTTTAGATACTTGGGCTAAGGACATCGGATTCAACGGCGTCTATCGCCTGCAGTATAATCTTTGGGAGATCAATCAGCTCGCCAAGGACAAAGATGCGCAGGATAAATTATTAAATAACTATGAGAATATTATTAAGAAAGTAACCGAGGCAGGCGGCATAGTTATTTTGGATATATTTAGTACGCCTGCCGGCCTAGGGCAGGCTTTAGATAAAAAGAGCCCGCCGTGGGATTTTAGGGCATTCAAAGAATTAATCAAGAACCACATCAGGAATTTAAGTTGTAACAAAAGATATAATATCTGGTATGAAGTCTGGAGTGCGCCTGATCTTGATGATTTCTTTTTAGGGAGAAAACAAGAATACCTGAATCTGTATCGGGCAGTTGCCGAGGCTGCCAAGGAACTAAGCCAAGAATTTAAAATATATATACCCGTAGGCGGGCCGGCAACGAGTTGGTGGTTCCAGAACTTTGATACCAATACCATCACTATAGCCGAAAGAAGCCTTATCTATGAGTTAATTAAATTCTGCTGCCGGTATCATCTCCCTTTGGATTTTATCAGCTGGCATGCCTACTCTACTGACCCTAGAGCAGAGAAAGAGGCCACTATCTATAAAAAGACCGGCATAGTACTTATACGGGATTGGCTTTCATATTTTGATTTTGACAGGAACACCACTTTGATTATAGATGAATGGAATTATGACACTAATGCTAATATCTTGCCGGAGAGAAAAGAAAAATCTTACATCTCGGCCAGTTACATACCCAGCCGCATAAAGCAAATGTACGAAGCTGGCATTAATTACCAGCTCTATTTCTGTCTGGAGGATTTCCAGAACAATAAAGAGGGCATAGTAAGGAATGTGGGCATCTTTGGTTTTGATTCAGAGGTCTCCGAATACAAGGGCGCACCGAAGTCTGTATACAATGTCTTTAGGATGCTCTCTAATTTAGGGAATAATATGTTCAGTGTTTCTTTAAAACCTAATGATGAATTTGTGGATGTGCTCGCCACAAAAACACAAGACCGTATTGCCCTCCTCATTTATAATTATATCGACCCCGAGATAGCCAGGGATTATTTATCCCGTAACATTGCCAGTCTCAATGGAGCGGAACGTAAAGCCCTCCTTAATATTATCACCTCCAGCAGGATGGAAAAGATACTGTCTCATAGTATAGAAATTTCCAAAATACGCGCGACCAAGAGACTAAAGACACTATTAACGAGGGCAAAGGAATTAAACGATAGGGCCGAAAAATTTAAGTCTGGCACGCGCAAAATAAATATGAGCATTAAAAATATAAAAGGAAATTATTTATATCAAAGATACATTATAGATTCATCCTGCAGCATAAATTGTGCATTTAGCCCCCTTGAGGAAAAAGAAATAAACTTATCCGGTGCCTATCAAGAAACATTAACCCTAAATCCTTATTCAGTTAATATGATTATCTTAACCAAGAAACAACCTGCCGAACCCGAAAATACTGCTGGTGCAACAGGTGAGCAGCCGGCAGCCCAAAATATAGAAAAGACGAGTAGCAGTACTAATCCTAAAGAAAAAGCTCCATAAGATTAAAAGTATGTCCAAGCGTACGCCGGATCTCTTTGCATCGCAAACAGACCATAAGCAAGACAAGCGTGTTTATACTGTTTCCGAGATTACGCAAGACATCAAATTAATCCTGGAGAATACCTTTGGTGAAGTTTGGGTGGAAGGAGAGGTCTCTAATTTTAAGGCCTATCCTTCAGGCCACTTTTATTTTACGCTAAAGGATGAAGGGGCGGTGTTGGCAACGGCGATGTTCAAGAACGCAAATAAGGACGTTAAATTTAAAATCGAAGACGGCCTCAAGGTAATATGTTTCGGTAGAATCGAGGTTTACGCCCCGCGCGGACAATACCAGTTAATCGTAGAAAAGATTGAACCAAGGGGCATAGGCGCGCAACAGTTAGCCTTTGAACAACTGAAGAATAAGTTATTCAAAGAGGGATTATTTGACCAGCAACATAAAAAAGAGCTTCCCCTTATGCCTTTTTGCGCAGGAATAGTTACTTCCAGTGCGGGAGCTGCGGTCCGCGATATACTGCAGATACTTAAAAAAGGCGCCCCCTGCGTAGATATTATTATCCGTCCAGTAAGGGTTCAGGGGGAACATGCCGGAAGAGAGATAGCGGAGGCTACACATGATTTTAATCAATTTAAACAGGTGGATGTAATTATAATATGCAGGGGAGGGGGAAGTACAGAAGACCTCTGGTCATTTAACGAGGAGATAGTCGCCAGGGCCATATACAATTCCCAAATACCTACTATTTCGGCAGTGGGGCACCAGATAAACGTGACCCTTTCCGATCTGGTTGCTGATGTGTTTGTAGAGACCCCGTCGGCTGCGGCAAAGGTAATAGTAGACAAGAAAAATGCGTTGCTTGCAGAACTGGACGGTTATAAATATGAATTGAGTTCGGCGATTTCAAATATCCTGCATCGCTTGAAGAATACCCTCGCCACTCTCAAGGGCATGCTCAAGAGCCCCTTGGACAGGCTTTTAGAAAAACAACAGTTGCTGGATGAGTTAAACAGCGGACTGAATTCTCATATCCAGCATGCCTTAGATATGGCAGGAGAGAAATTCCGTTCCCTTACCGAGAGGTTAGAGGCATTAAGTCCTTTGGCTGTGTTGTCACGGGGATACAGCTTAAGCAGTTTAATGCCTGAAGGCAAGCTCATCAAAGACGCGTCTGAACTTAAACCCAAAGATCTGATAAAAACAATTTTAGCAAAAGGGTCATTTTTAAGCTCGGTTCAGGAGGTAATCAAAGATGAAGGAAAAACAAAGTCTTGAGGATGATATCAAAAAATTACAGAAGCTCGTCGAGGAACTGGCAAGCGGCAAGCTTACGCTGGGAGAGTCGCTGAAGAAATATGAAGAGGGCGTAAAATTGGCCCAGAGCTGTTCAGCTACTTTGAATGAGGCGCAGCGCAAAGTCGAATTATTGATGAAAAAAGAAGGGAAATATTCCTTGGAAAAATTCGAAGATTCGCCTTCACAAGAGAAATAATGTACCTAGAAAACATCAATATTCCTCAGGATCTAAAAAAATTATCCCTTGAGCAACTGCCTGGGCTAGCGGAAGAAATACGCCAGAGGATTATTGAAGTAGTCTCTTGTACGGGCGGGCATCTTGCTTCAAGCTTAGGTGCGGTAGAATTGGCGGTTGCCCTGCATTACTGTCTGGATACGCCCAGAGACAAAATTATCTGGGACGTAGGGCACCAGTCTTATGCCCATAAGATTTTAACCGGCAGGAACAAGGACTTTGCATCTTTGCGCCAATATCAAGGCATAAGCGGGTTTCCTGCAAAAGACGAGTCGCCCTATGATACATTTACTACAGGGCACAGTTCAACTGCCGTGTCATTGGCCTTAGGCCTTTCCTGCGCCAGAGAT
>JAGUUJ010000014.1 GCA_020063525.1 Candidatus Omnitrophota bacterium | reverse complement strand
TAATCAATATGGTTACAACTACTGACAGGCAAGCTGTGGATGTATTATTGAAATTGAATAATTATATTGATTTGGTGATTCCTCGCGGCGGAGAAAGCCTGATTAATCGGGTAATTAAGTCTTCGCGCATACCCCTGATAAAACATTACAAGGGCATATGTCATGTATATGTTGATGAATGGGCGGACTTAAATATGGCGCAGGATATCTGTTACAATGCCAAAGTCCAGCGTCCCGGAGTATGCAATGCGATGGAGAGTATGTTAGTCCACCGCGATGCTGCAGCAAGATTCCTACCCCAAATGTTAAAAAAATTTAAAGAAGCAGGCGTGGAAATCCGCGGTTGCAGTATGACACAGAGGATTGTCAATGGTTCGACTGCGCTCACCATTGACACTGAGCAAGGTCGAAGTGTCAAAGGTATCAAAAGGGCAACCGAGAAAGATTATCGTACTGAATATCTGGATTTAATTCTTTCGGTGAAAGTAGTAAATGATTTGAATGAAGCGATTAGGCATATAAACTATTACGGCTCTCATCATTCAGATAGCATTGTTACTGAGAACTATGAAAATGCCTTAGAATTCTTAAGGAAAGTGGATTCTGCCTGCGTATATGTTAATGCCTCTACGCGTTTTACCGACGGTTATCAATTTGGATTGGGTGCTGAGATAGGTATTTCTACTGACAAACTGCATGCGCGCGGCCCTATGGCGCTTGAAGAATTAACAACATATAAGTATATGGTATTCGGGAATGGGCAGGTGAGGGAATGAAAATTGGAATATTAGGCGGCACTTTTAATCCCATACATATCGGCCATCTTATCCTGGCTGAAGAGGTAAGGGAAAAGTTAAAACTCGCTCAGGTTATTTTCGTACCTACATACCTTCCTCCGCATAAGGATAATTCTGACATTGCCCCTGCTCATGCAAGGCTCGCCATGATAAAACTGGCTATCAAAGGCAACAGATATTTTTTAGCATCCGATATAGAAATTAAAAGAGACGGCCGTTCTTATACTATAGATACCTTGAAAGAATTCGAGAAGGCATATCCGCAGGATGAATTATATTTTATAATCGGCTCGGATTTGCTTAAATATCTGGATGATTGGAAGGATTTGCAGGAGATTATTAAAATGGTAAGGTTCATTGTCGCCACCCGTCCGGGTTATCCCTTAGAAAAAATACCTTCCCATATTTCTACTATCCCCATCAGGGCAGTGGATATCTCGGGTTTTGAAATTAGAAAGGCAATAAAAGAAGATAAATCATTCCGGTATTTGGTGTCTGAGGCAGTGCTTAGGTATATTGATAAAAAGAGGCTTTACCGATGAAAATCAAAGTTGCGCCTTCCATATTGTCCGCAGATTTTAGTTGCTTAGAGAGAGAGATAAAAAAAGTGGAATTAGCAGGTGCGGATATGCTTCATATCGATGTTATGGACGGGCATTTCGTGCCCAATATTACTATCGGTCCGGTAGTAGTCAAATATATCCGTCGGGTAACGAAGCTGCCTTTAGACGTACATTTGATGATTGAGAATCCGCAAAATTTTATCGATGACTTTGTTGGGGCAGGAAGCGATATGCTCACGATGCATATTGAAACCATAAGTGCTTCGAGCTTCAGGCTGCAGGCGGCACGTTTAAAAAAACGAAAGATAAAAGTAGGAATATCGCTAAATCCAGATACGCCGTTATCTAAAATCAAAGATGTATTAAAATACGTTGACTTTGTTTTGGTGATGTCAGTTTATCCGGGATTCAGTGGACAGGGGTTTATCCCGGCAGTATTGCCCAAAATAAAACAGTTACGCTCTATATTTGACGGCGATATTTCCGTAGACGGAGGAGTAAACGATAAAGTAGCAGGCAGTATCATTAAGGCAGGTGCAAATATTTTAGCTGCAGGTTCATACATATTCGGCGCCAAAAATACTAAATTAGCCATAGAAAGGCTCAGGAATGCAAAGTAATACTGAGATTAAATTCGGAACCGATGGCTGGAGGGCGGTTATTGGAGGAAATTACACATTTGAAAATCTGAAAATTGTTTCCCAGGCAGTGGCTGATTATTTAGGTTCCGGAAAGTCGCTCGCAGTCGGTTTTGATACCCGTTTTATGTCCGATTGTTTTGCTAAGGCTGTCTGCGCTGTTTTCAGGAATAACGGTATTGAGGTTATCCTCTCAGATAGAGCTATACCTACACCGGCCTTAAGCTTTACCGTAAAAAATAGGCATCTGGATTTGGGTATTATGATTACCGCCTCTCATAATCCTCCTGAATATAATGGTTTTAAGATTAAGACTTCTTCAGGCGGTGCAGCAGGCCAGGAAGTAACCGAAGATGTAGAAAACCGCTTAGGAAAAACTCCCGTAAAAGAAATAGGCACCGGCATTGCAAAAATAACAAAAGAAGATTTAGTAACTGGCTATGTAAAATTCATCCGTAATTATATAGACTTAAAGAGAATAAAGAAAAAAAGATTTAAGGTTCTGGTTGATGCGATGCATGGCTCGGGGAATAGTTTTATCGCCTCGATTCTTAAAGGCACAAATATAAGGTTAGAATTTATGCGCAATACCATTAATCCTCATTTTGACGGAAGAGGGCCTGAGCCGGTTGAGCAGAATCTCCAAGGTTTAAAGCTCAGGGTTAAAAATGAGAAATTTGATTTAGGAATCGCGCTCGACGGAGATGCTGACAGGATTGCTTGCATTGCCCCCGGTGGTGTATTTATTCATCCGCAAAAAATATTAGGCCTATTGGCGTTACATCTGCATCAGGATAGAGGCTGGCGTGGTGGTATTGTAAAGACAATCGCCGGCACAACCATGGTTGACCATATAGCTGATTTTTTAAGGGTTAAACTCTATGAAACGCCGGTTGGTTTTAAATATATTTCCAGCCTCATGGAAACACAGGATATTCTTGTGGGCGGAGAAGAGGCAGGCGGAATAGGTGTAAAGGAATATATACCAGAACGTGATGGAACTATGGCAGGCCTTTTGCTTTTGGAGATGATGGTTTATCGAAATAAGGATATTTTGAAAATTTTAAATGAAGCGGAGAAACAATTCGGTAAGTATTATTACTTACGCGAAGACTTGCAAATGGAGAGGCATATAGAACCCAAAAAAGAGAATTTACCAGGCGAGTTATTAGGGAAAAAAGTAACCGAGGTTAAGGATTTTGACGGAATAAAATTGATTTGCGAAGATGAGAGCTGGCTTATGTTTAGGGCTTCAGGGACAGAGCCGATTATGCGTATATATGCAGAGGCGAAGAATTTAACGCGGGCTAAAAGAGTGCTTGAATACGGGAAAGATTTAATCGCAAAAGATGCTTTATAGTATCTTAAGGCTTTTATCAGCTATTATCCTGAAGATATTATTCCGTTTTAAGGCAAAAGGTTTAGAGCATATACCTAAAACAGGAGGTTTTATTTTAGCTTCTAACCACGTCAGCTATTTAGATCCCATAGCTGTAGGCGTAGCCTGTCAGCGTAAATTAAATTATATGGCTAAAGAAGAATTATTTTGCAATCCGTTGTTTTCTAGGCTTCTTTCTAGGATAGGCGTTTTTCCTGTGAAGAGGGATTCTGCAGATTTGTCAGCCCTAAAGGAGGCTATGCGTCGCGTGAGGGTTGGCGGTGCTTTAGTTTTGTTTCCTGAGGGCAGCCGAAGATTCGACGGTGCTTCTGGCGAGCCTTATCCGGGAATAGGGTTTTTAACCGCAAAACTTAATGTACCCGTAATACCAGCTTTTGTAAAAGGGACGGAAAAGGCGCTGCCGGCCGGCGCTAAGTTTATTAGATTAACAAACATTTCTGTATGTTTCGGTAAGCAAATTTCTATAGAAAGGAGGATGCCTTATCAAGATATTGCTGGACACATAATGGATAATATCAGGCATCTTTCATGCTAAGTGTTAAATTAGCCAAAAATATCGGTTTTTGCTCAGGTGTTAGACGCGCAGTAAATATTGTAGAGGAAACACTCATCCAAAGTAAGAGTAAGGTTTATTCGCTCGGGCCGGTTATACATAACCCCGAGGTTATTAAGCAACTTAAAGAAAAGAACCTTTGCATAGTAAATTCCTTAGATAATTTAGAAGGTTCATCAACCTTAATATTACCCTCCCACGGCAGCCCCCGCAATATATTAGACACCGCCAAGAAGAAAAGATTAAGACTTATTGATGTTACCTGCCCTTATGTTTCTTTGGTGCAGAAGATTTGCGTTCTGCTTCATAAGCAGGGCCTGGAAGTTATTATTGTCGGTGACCGCAAACATCCCGAAGTAAGAGCCCTTCTGGATTTAGCGCCCGGCGCATACACCATAGAGAAAATAAAAGATATTAAAGAAGATATTTTTTCCTATAAGAAAATAGGAATAATTTCTCAAACTACTCAAACCAAAGACATATTTTTTGGAGTAGTAAGTGAAATCTTGCAGAAAAATCCCTTGATAAAGGAGGTGCATGTATATAACACTGTATGTTTAGATACAGTACGCCGACAGGATGAAGCCAAGAAACTCGCTGATTCTGTAGATATCTTATTGGTTATTGGTTCGCGTCATAGCGCCAATACCAAGAGATTACTGTGTATCGGCCGTAAAATCAACAAGAGAACGCATCTTGTTGAGAACGAAAAAGCTAATCTGAATAAAATATTAAAAAAAGCAAATAAGGTTGGATTGATCAGCGGTGCTTCTACGCCGCAATGGTTAGTTAAGAAAATTGTAAAGAAAATAATAAATTTACGAAAGGAGAAATTGAAATGACGACGGAAAAATCAGCTATGGAAGAACTTTATAATCAGAGTATAAAAATATTAAAGGAAGGCCAGATTATTAAAGGCAAAATCGTATCTATCAAAGCAAAAGAGGTCCTGGTTGATGTGGGATTTAAATCCGAAGGGATTGTTTCCATCACCCAATTCAGTAAAGGAGATTTAGAGGTTGGTCGAGAATTAGATTTTTTTATCGACTGTATAGAAGATGATTCCGGCATGATTGGGCTCTCTCGGGATAAAGCTATACGCATACAAGGCTGGGATAAAATCGTTAAGAACGCTAATGAAGGCGTCCTGGTAGAGGGCAGGCCAATAAAGAAGGTAAAAGGCGGCTTTTTGATCGATGTCATGGGAATAGAAGGTTTCCTGCCCACATCTCTTTCTGCTTTTAGGGGCCTCTTAGACAAAAATATCCTTAATAAAATATTTAAATTCAAAATTATTAAGGTAAACAACCTGAGGCACAGCATAATATTATCCCATCGGGAGGCAATGCAAAAAGCGAAAGAAGAGGCAAAAGAAAAACTATGGCAGGATTTAAAGATAGGAGGGATTTACTCGGGCACAGTCAAAGCCATAACCGATTTTGGGGCATTTGTAGACCTGGGCGGTGTAGATGGTCTTTTATACATCACCGATATGTCCTGGTCTAAAATCAGCCATCCTTCTGAGATAGTGGCGTTGGCAGACAAGATTGATGTACTTATTTTGAATTTAGATAAGGAATCAGGCAAAGTTTCCTTAGGGCTAAAGCAGAGATTTCCCGATCCCTGGCAGGATATTGAGACAAAATATAGTGTGAATTCTAAGGTAAAGGGCAAGGTTGTAAACATCCTGCCTTACGGTGTATTTGTAGAGTTAGAAAAAGGAATTGAGGGGTTAGTTCACGTATCTGAGATATCCTGGACAAAGAGGGTAAACAATCCCGGTGAAATGTTTGCTATCCAAGATATGGTAGAGGTTCAGGTGTTAAGTATAGAAAAAGAATCACGCAAGATATCTTTGAGCCTTAAGCAACTGGAGCAAAATCCATGGTTAGAAGCTGAATCTAAATACCCTCCAGGCACAAAAGTTCAGGGAAAGGTAAGAGGCTTTACTGCGTACGGCGTATTTGTAGAGTTGGATAATAGTTTAGAAGGGATGATCCATATCTCAGATATCTCCTGGACCAGAAGAGTAGCTCATCCGCAGGATATATTTAAGAAAGGGCAAAAAGTGGAAGTGGTAGTGCTTTCTGTAGATAGTCAGAACCGGCGCATTGCATTAGGATTAAAACAATTACAGCCCAATCCCTGGCCGGAAATTGCCGCTAAATATCCACTGGATACGGTTATAGAAACAGAAGTTGTGAGTGTGAATGATTTTGGTGTATTTGTAAAGCTCAATGAGGATTTAGAAGGTTTAGTTTATACCAGCGAAATAGACAAAGATAATCTTACGCAATTAAAATCAGGAGACAAATTAAAAGTCAAAGTGATTAAGGTAGATGTAGGAGAGGCAAAGATCGGCCTGACCGCAAAAATATAGGGACGTCTTTGAATCCAATCGAGGGACGTCTTTGAATCCAATCGGAAGGGTGTCCCCAAGAGTGAGGTAATAAGATGCAAAGACCAGATATCAGTAAACAGTTGGAAATTATCAAGCGCGGTGCCGTGGAGATAATTTCAGAAGATGAATTAAGAACAAAACTACAGGAGAGCGCCAGACAAAAAAGGCCGCTCAATATAAAGGCTGGATTTGACCCAACTAGCCCGGATATTCATTTAGGCCATACTGTTCTCTTAAGAAAATTGCGCCAGTTTCAGGATTTAGGACATAAGGTTATCTTCTTAATCGGAAATTTTACCGCCCGTATAGGTGATCCCAGCGGAAGGCAGGAAACAAGAAAGCAATTGACCGTTGAGGAGGTATTGGCGAATGCAACCACTTATAAAAGTCAGGTATCCAAGCTCCTCGATGTGGATAAGATGCAGATAGCCTTTAACAGCGAATGGTTTGATAAAATGTCAGTATTAGATATATTGAAACTGACGACGCATGCCACAGTTGCCCAGATGCTGGCGAGGAGCGATTTTAAAAAGAGATTATCTAAAAATGAAGATATTTCGCTTTTAGAATTTATGTATCCGCTTTTGCAGGGTTATGATTCAGTAAAATTAGAGGCGGATATCGAATTAGGCGGCACAGACCAGCTCTTTAATCTTTTAGTGGGTAGGGATATTCAGAAGGACTTTGGCCAGGCGCAACAAGTAGTTATCACTATGCCGCTTCTGGAAGGGACCGACGGGATACAGAAAATGAGTAAGTCTTACGGAAATTACATCGCTATTAACGAAAACCCAAACGAGACGTTCGGGAAAATAATGTCTATATCCGATGAAATGATGCTGAAATATTATACCCTGCTTACTGACGAGGATTTAGAAACCGTAAAGAAAATGCATCCCAAGGAAGCAAAGTTAAACCTGGCAGAAAATATTACGTGCCAGTACCACGGCAAAGATTTGGCTAAAGAAGCAAGGCAAGAATTCGAGCAAGTTTTTAGTAAGAGAGAATTGCCGCAAAACGTACCTGTTTATAAACTGAAAAAACAAACATCCAGTATAATTGATATACTCCTGGATAGCGGCTTAACTGAATCTAAGAATGAAGCGCGCCGGTTAATACAGCAAGGAGGCGTCTCTTTAGATGGAGAGAGATTAGATAAAGAGGACATAATTGTCGATAAGGAAGGAATTCTAAAAGTAGGTAAGAGGCGTTTTTTAAGATTGATAAAAGGAAAATAATGAACCTCCTAGATTAATCTTAGGATACAATGCTCAAACATATAAAAAGAATAGATACCTTTGGCAAGAATATAATTCTTGTTTTCTTAGGCACATCTTTAGTTAATGTATTTAATCTCCTTTATCAGCTTCTCATTGCCCATCGTATGTCTGGTATTGATTTCGCAGGATTTAACACTTTGCTCGCAATATTTATGTTAATCTGTGCGCCTTTAACAACCCTGCAGACAGCAGTCGCCAAATATACTGCGGAGTTTAACGCCCAAAACCAGATTAAGAAAATTCAGGTTCTATTATCTGAACTTATCAGAAAGATGTTGCCCCTGGCGATTATTACATTCATTGGTTTTTATTTTCTCTCTTTTTATATAATGGATAAATTAAAAATTTCTTCTGTCTCTGCAGGTTATATTTTAGCTTTATTGCTCGCTTCCTCTTGGATTACTCCGGTTTTAACGGGCGCATTGCAAGGTCTTGAATTATTTAAATGGCTTGCGTTACTATCTGTGATAGGCGGAGCATTGAAATTGGTCTTTGCATTTATATTTATTAGTCTTGGCTTTAATATCGCAGGAGCCCTGGGTGCATTTTTAATTGCTAGCTTAATAGGGATTATCATCTCATTTTTTCCCCTAAAGAACTTTCTTTCGTTTAAACTAATTGAGGATAGCATAAATTTTAAAGATTTTCTTTCATATCTTGCTCCGGTAGGGTTGAGTTTTTTTTGTTTCATTGCCCTGGTAAACTTTGATATGGTATTGGTAAAATATCTTTTTAGCCCTCTTCAGGCGGGTTTTTATTCTTTAGCGCAAATGCTCGGGAAAATCTTTCTGTTTTTACCGGGTGCGATAAGCATAGTAATGTTTCCTAAGGCTGCAGGACTAAAAGCCAAGAATATGGATACTGATTCTACTTTAAGGAGGTCGCTATTATACGCTTGTAGTTTGTGTATTATTGCCAATCTGGTTTACAATCTCTTTCCTAATTTTGTCTTAAAGATTCTTACCGGAAAGGTATTCGCTGAATCCGTTATGCTAGGCAGGTTATTTGGGATATCAATGAGCTTTTTTACGCTTTTACTTATTTTGCTCACCTATTTTCTTTCCATAAAAGACCTGCGTTTCATCAAATATTTAATTTTATTTACATTATTGCAGTTTTTAGCAATTATACTATTTCACAAAACTCTCGTTCAGGTACAATTGATACTCTGCATAAATTCAATTTTACTATTTTTTATGCATTTGTTATTAGTATATAAAAAAGGGACTGTCCCCGCAGAATATGAATTATGATGGAGACCCTAAAAGAAAAAATCTCTATAGTTATGCCTGCGTACAATGAAACGGGTCATATTGTATCCAGTATAGAGGAGACAGTGCGGGCTTTCAATAGCTTTGGTTATCCTTGGGAACTCATTGTGATGGACGACGGGTCACCCGATGATACTTATGAAAAAGCCAATGCCCTCACCCGGAAATACCCCCAGCTTATTGTTAAAAGAAATCCTGTGAACACGGGTAAAGGAAGGGCGATTAAAAAAGCCCTGCATTATATCAGCGGAGATTATACGCTCTTTTTAGACGCAGATATGGATTTACATCCCATCCAGTTTCAGACCCTCTTTGATATTATGGGCTTAGATAAGGCAGATATAGTTATTGGCTCTAAGCTCCACCCTAATTCTAGGGTGAATTATCCTCTGCAGCGCAGGATAATCAGCTTTGTATATTATTTACTGATTAGAATCCTCTTTAACCTGCCCTGCCATGACACCCAGACAGGACTCAAGTTATTTAAAACCGAGGTATTAAGGAATGTGTTACCCCGGGGTCTGGTAAAAAAATTTGCCTTTGATTTAGAGGTTTTGGTAAACGCGCATCATTTAGGATATAAGATTGTTGAGGCGCCCATAATCCTGAACCCCCAGAGGTCTTATGGCCGGATCGGACCTATGGCAATTATTACTACGGGATGGGATACTTTGACAATATTTTATCGGATGTACATATTAAGATACTATGACCGTATCGATTATTATCGCCGTAAAAACCTGGCAAAAGAATTTAGAAGAATGCGTCGCTAATTGCCTTGCGTTAGATTATTCTGAATTCGAGATAATTATCTTACCTGATGCTGACATAGGGACTCTCCCCGCCGTAGCTAAAATATTGAGCACTAAAGGGACTGTCCCTATAAAGGTTGTCGCAACTGGTCCTGTGAGCCCAGCCAGAAAGCGTGATATGGCATTGAATTATACTAAGGGAGAAATCTTTGCTTTTATCGATGACGATGCCTATCCAAAAAAAGACTGGTTAAAAAATGCAATTGATAATTTTAGTAATCCTGACGTAGCAGCTGTAGGAGGTCCGGCAATAACCCCAGAAGATGATAGTCTAAAACAGAAGGCAAGCGGCTTAGTTTATCAATCGCCTTTGGTTAGCGGCAAATACATTTATAGATATTTACCCAAGAGAAAAATAGAAGTTGATGATTATCCCAGTTGTAATTTCTTAATTCGCAAGTCCATAATGCAAGAGCTGGGTGGCTTTAATACAAATTTTTGGCC
>JAGUUJ010000074.1 GCA_020063525.1 Candidatus Omnitrophota bacterium | reverse complement strand
TTATAGGAATTAAAATTATCAAGTTTCTGAATAACTTGTTTATATTCTTTTTGATATAGCTCGAGGTCGTTTAAATTAGGCGCGCTTGATTTTTCAAGAGCTTTCTTTATGCGATCGGGCATTCTCGCTATCTCCTGAAGAGTATTCCAGACTTTGTCGTTATATTCCATTAACGGGAATGTTTTCATTGTGCATGTGGGTTTAGATTTATCAAACCAATGCGCATAACGTGTCTTGCAACGATAAATCACGCGCCTCCATTTGCCAAAACTGGTGCTGCCTACTTTAAATGTATTATGACAAGAGGAACACTCCAGTATGCCGGTTAATAACTGAAGAGAATCAGAATCTACGCGTGAGTTTCTTTTCTTCTTTAATTTTTCCTGAATTAAATCGAAGGTTTCTTCGGAAATCAAAGCCGGATGCGCTTTGGGTATCTCGGTAAATATCTTTTCATCACGCCAGCGTCTTTTATTTTCTTTAGTATAGTAAAACTTGAATTTCTGATGAACAAGCGTGCCTTTATAGGTTGGGCTCCTTAGAATATAATGAATTGCTTGCATCCTCCAAGGCTTACCTGCGCGGTTTCTAAAACCTTGTTTATTCAACTCAGCGGATATGCGTTTAATACCATAATTCTTTGTTAAGAATAAGGAGATTATTTGCCTATAAATAGGAGATTCCTTTTCATTAACAACCAGATGTTTGTTCTTTTCTATATCAAAACTATATCCAAATGGTGCAGTTCGACCTCCCAATTCTCCTTTTTCAGCTTTTATTTGCCTGCCCCTGTTGGCACGCTGCAATATTTTTAATCTTTCCCGTTTAGCCAAAATGCCAAAAAGGTCGCTGATAAAATCATCATCTACATCCTCAAGGGATAGTTTTTGATAAGGAGTACCTAACTGAATATTATTCTCTTTAAAAACCCTCTTAATATAAGCTAAGTCTGCTAAGTCGCCTCTTGAAAGCCTGTCTTGGTCTATCACCCAGACAGCTTGAAAATTTTTCTCTTCAGCATCTAAAAGTAACTTCTGAAACTCTGGCCTATCGACAATTCTCTTTCCAGAGATACCGGCATCAGTATAAATTCCAATTAATTCATGTCCCTCTTTGGCGATACACTCTGTGAGAATTTTCTCTTGTGCAGTAAGAGAATATTTATCTACTTGCTCTTTACTACTTACTCTGGTATAGATTACGGATTTCATATCTTAAAAAATTCCCAGAAAAGTTTTAAGTAAATCATTTCAAAATCCTTTCTATTATCATCTCGATAATCTTCTTACACAACTCTTTAGTTCTAGCATATAGTAGTGTCTTTTTTTAATTCCATAAGTTGTCTCAAGAATTGCATAACCTCACTACTATTTTTTAAATAATATTGCGCATAGGATTTTTTAGGTTTACCCACAAGTACAGTCAATCCTTTGTTTTGAACTGCCTTAAAGGCATCTTCATCAGCTACATCATCACCAAGATAAATAGCCACAATCGGCTGGTCTCCTAAAATAAACGTTTGCCTGGCAAGAAGCCATTCCGCTACTCTACCTTTATTCCATTGCGCTGGCGGTTTTATCTCTATGACCTTCTTCCCATTAGTAACTTTTATTTTACCGCTTACCAAAAACGGTTGAATAATCTCTTCAATTATTTTCTTAGCCAATAGGTAGTCATTTCGGGTTGCCAGGCGATAATGAACGCTCAGTGTTACATTCTTATCCTCTACGAATAAACCCTTAATTTTTGACAGCCTATTAGATAGCTCCTCTTTTATACGCCTTATAATTGATTGTAATCTAGGCGAAATCTGGCTTTCAAACTTTATCTTAGGGCTCTCTATTTCTAATCCATGATTACCCACGTATACAATATTTTTTAAGCCAACTATTTTCTTGACATCGTTTAAAGCTCTTCCGCTTATGACTCCTACATGACAGCGGGGGTTGTTCGATAAATCTTTTAGCAGATTACGTACTTCTTCGGAAATAACCGCCTTATCCGGATAATCTACTATAGGCGTCAATGTGCCGTCGTAGTCTAAAAAAAGAAAAATATGCTTATTAACCAAAGTTTCTTTTAGTTTATCCCACTTATCGAATAAATAATCCATAAATTCTTTACAAATTCAATAAATTTAAACTTTTTTCAATGCTGTTAACTCCGAAATAATATTACCAGCCCAACGATAAACATTGTTTATTTTGATAATGCTACGCATATTCTCCATGCGTTTTCTTTTTTCTTCCAGTGGCATTTCTATGGCAAGCTTTATGCTATCAGCAAATTCTTCCATGGAATAAGGATTTATCTGGATAGCATCGATTAGTTCTTTACTGGCTCCGGCAAAACGACTCAAAATCAATGCACCATTCAAATCATTTTTTGTGGAAACATATTCTTTAGCCACTAAATTCATGCCATCGGATAGGGAACTTACAATACAGAGGTCGGCCAGCAGATAAAAGGGCCTGATTTCTTCCGGCGAAAAATGCCTCTTCAAATAGATTATCGGCTTCCAGTTTCCATCCAAGTGCTTCCAGTTCTTTTTCTCAACTAACTCATCGATTTCACCCATTAAATCATGGTAGCATTTTATGTGTGTACGGCTGGGGGCAGCTAATTGAATAAAAACAAATTTATTTTTATACTGAGGATATTTTTCTAAGAATCTATCAATTGCCAGGATTCTTTCAATTATACCCTTGGTATAGTCAATTCTATCCACGCCCAGAGCCACTATTTTATTATCCAGCTCAAATTCCTTACGGATCTTACTTATCTCATCTGTTTCTGTCTTGGAGACGCCTTTACTAATATAGCCATCGACACTAATAGGAAATACTCTAATGAATGTTTCTTTATTGAAACGGGTCACGCTGAATTTTTCTGTATCAACACGGGACTCAAGGAGCCTATTGGCAGTATCAAGAAAATTATTGCAGTGGCTCTGCACTTGAAAACCGATTAAGTCACAAGCAAGCATTCCTTCTAAAATTTGCTCTTGATAAGGACAAGTGGAAAAAACTTCTGGGTTTGGCCAAGGAATATGCCAAAATAATGCTAAATTTGCATCCGGGCGTTTTTCTTTAATCATCTTAGGAAGCAAAGTAAAGTGGTAATCCTGAATAAACACAAAAGGATTTTTTGCGGGTAGTTCTTCTAGAATACTATCAGCAAATTTCTGATTTACATTTTTATAAATCAGCCAATCTGATTCTCTAAAGATAGGTCTTGTATGGGTAAGGTGACAAAGCGGCCATAAGCCTTCATTTGCAAATCCGTAATAATAACCCTGTTCTTCCTCTTTTGATAACCAGACTCTCTTAAGGATGTAACGATTATCTCCTGGAGGTACTCCAAGTTTATCTTTTGAATTTACAAATTTTTTATCGGCATTACCACTTCCATGGGCAATCCAAGTTCCTCCACAGGCACCCATTATAGGGTCAATAGCAGTTACTACACCACTTGCCGGACGAATACATTTAGGCTTACCTGTACTTTCATCTATGATATGTATGTATGGCTCTCTATTTGATACCACAAATAACGCCTTTTCTGCTAGCCGTGCATGAATAAGATCGCGTAGTTTGTTCTCTGTCCATAACTCCTCTTTATCTAGGCGCTCGAATGCTTTGTCAGATACAATTTTACGGGCAATTCTTAAACTCAAGGCTACCTGCTCGACTTCGCTGGCGAGTTTCCCAAACTCTCCCTTTTCTTTAATAGGGTGCGGCAAATCAGTATCGCCTTTTTGAAAATACTGAAACCAATTAGTTAGCCGCTTGACAGGCAAGGTAAATATCTGCCTCTGGATTAAAAACATAATCAGCACTATTAATATCATTAAAATAATCAGAGATACGCTTATCCGTCTCCAGGATTCTGCCAATGTTGTAAAAACATATGAAGTGTCATATATAACTTCTGCTGCGCCTAATATATTGTTCTCGTCATCCATAACAGGTAGGATATAGCTATATACAGAATATTCCCTAAATTTTTCCAATGCCCCCCGTGGAACCTTGTTAGTTAGTATTTCCTTAAGATAAAATTTGTCTTTTTGGCTCCAGTCAGAAATTCTTTCAGTAAGAGCTAAAATCTTGCCTTCTTTATCGTAAATAACACCGCCTTGCATTCTTTCTCTTCTTTGAAAAGTCTCAACTAAGCGGTCAGCGCTTCTTAAATCGTTGTTTAATAAAATGTATCGTGCAGATAATTCTATACTCTCAGCAACGGCTTTGGCTTTTCTCTGAAGATCATCCATTATTTTTTTTTCTTCAAAGCGAACCTGTATTACGCCGAATACTGTAAAGACTAGGGAAACTATAATCAAAATGGGCAGGATAAATAGCAAGATTCGTCTCATTTACCTTATTCTCCGCTAAATATTATCTAAATTTACTGTTTATGTATTTTTCTTATTCTTTAATTTCTCCTTCACATTACTCAACATTACTCCACATTATACAACATTAAAAAGATTTATACTTTTTAGTTCGCTTTGACATAACTCCTTCATTTCAAATCACTTAACCCCTTTAAAATCCCAAAAATTATATCGCGTTCTTACACTACATTATTTATTTCTGGACATTTTGTAGTGTAAGCAATAATTTCTTTATTTTTACATCCATCGAAGGAAATTCCGCCTTAGCCTTATCCAACATCCTTAATACAGACTGGCGCCATTTCTTCGGCAAAGTCCGGAATAATTCTTGTATTTCTTCCTTATCAACAATTGTAGAAGTATAAATTGCCTGCTGCAGGTCTTTTAAACTTTTATCCAGTCTCCTTCTTCGGGAGGCAATAATAAGCTTATGAAGACAGAAACGGCTGGGCGCTGGAACTCGGATCTTCATACCGTTATCAGTAATCATGATTGGCTTATCGAGAAGTAATCCAACATGCCTTAAAGGAATAGCGTTAATACCGAGCTTGTTAACCTTAATGGCTTTATCAGTACCCTTCCCCTTTTCAGCAGTAATAAACTCAATCTTTAATTCCGCATTCCACAGATATAGCGAGCCATCGCTTTTGAAGTCTGCCTCGAAACCTAACTCTTCTAATTCTTTTATAAAATTTGCATGCTCTTTACCATGAAAAGGGGTGGGTATCAGAAAATCGATATCAGGCGTCCGCAGAGGAAAATTATCTACTCCAAGATGCTTTTGATATAACTTAAAACACCAGCTGCCGATCAGCTCAACACCTTCCTCAAAGAGTTTGTTATCGGCGAATACCCCGAGGATTTTGCCTATAAGATCAACCATGCCTTCTGCCTTCCGAACGCCTGATTATCCTCAATGCCTCATTGACCTTTCTTAATTCTACTCCCAGCGCCTTGCGTTCTTTTATCTTGCTTGCGACTTCTTCCGGCCTTCCCTTCCCTAAATATTTATGGACCACTCTATTACCGACTCTCTGCTGGAGATAATAATATTTTTTGCCGGCTATCATCCTCTCTTTTATGCTGCCTTTTGGCAAATTGGCTATTTTTTTCTTAATCTTTTCTCTTGCCTGGAGGTAGTACTCTTTACTTTCAGACAAAATCCCTTGTAATACTTTCATGGATATTCTCCTTTACACTACATTATAGCATAAAATTAAAAATGTAGTGTAAATTATTTCTCAAACTAAAACT
>JAGUUJ010000054.1 GCA_020063525.1 Candidatus Omnitrophota bacterium | reverse complement strand
CTTCGCGAGGTATAGCCTTTGGTGCGATAGCCATTGTCATTAAGGGCCCGGGCTGTTCCCATAAGCGAACCGCATTCAAGGTATTTTTTAAAGGCAAATTGAACGAGCGCCTTTTCTTTTTCATTTACGACTGGATATCCTTTACGGTTAGGATCAAGGTCAAAGCCTAATAAATGTCCGCCATTCCATAGGCCGCGCTCTGCCCGGGCAAGCGTGGCTTCTTTGTTGCGCTCGGAGGTTTGCGTCCGCTCAAACTCAGCCAGAGCCATCATTATGGTTATGAATAACTTTCCTTGCGATGATGTGGTATCGTAGTTTTGCTTTAAGCAGACAAATTCCACATCATATTTATTGAGTATCTCAAAGAAATTCAAGAAGTCTCTGACAGAGCGGCTGATACGGTCAAGGGCAGTGCATATGACAGTGTTTACCTTACCTGACTTTATATCCTCAAGGAGCTGAGCAAATTCAATGCTTCGGAAGGAGTCTTTGCCGGATATGCCTTTAAGAACGTATCTTCCGGCTTCAATCCAGTGCTCCTCGCAGGCAGTCTTTTTATATTCGATATGGGCCTGGAGCCGCTGGAGCTGATTGGTAAGCGAGCCCTCAGGATTCCGGGCCTGCTTATCCGTACTCACCCTTATCACAAAACCGCATTTTTTCATTACCTTGTCTTCCATAGCAACACAAACCCTATATTAATAAAGGCAACAAGTCAAGCTGAATCAACCCTTCGACTTTGCTCAGGGTTGATGCTGAGCGTAGCCGAAGTATCAACCTGCTCGACGGGTGGTTCCGTAAGCGCTTTTGTCTCCTCAAGGAGGGCTTCAACCTGCCTTTTTCGCTTTGGACACTCCTTTAAAAGTCCCTGGTCCTTCAAATATTCGTATAAGCCATCAGAGAGGATGTCAATAAAGGCCTCGTTCCATTTGGCCTCGTCGTCGATCGGTATATAGGATATTTCAATTTTCTTCGTCATCTACTTCCCTCTACTGCGTGTATATCGGATTTTTTTAAGATTTGTCACAAAAAAGTGTGACAGTTTGAGAAAAAACCCGATATACATACTATGAGAGCGATTCATTCTCCCACTATATGTATATTAGGTTTTTTTGAGATTTGTCACAGTTAGGTGTGACAACTTGGACAAAAACCCAATATACATACTATGAGGGCCGATTGCTCTAACAGGTGCCACTACGTATATACAGTTTTTCCCGTGAAGGTGTGACACCTAAAACGGGAAAATTTATTGTCACACTTTCGGGGCCTTTTCTGTATATATGTGCGGAGGATAAGCGAAGAAATGGGAAATAAATATTTTGAAGCAGGCAATATCTACCTTGCGACCTATCTTGTGTCTCAGGGGTTTGTAATGTGCGGGATTTCCGGATCAGGCAGGTGCAAGCGGGTTTTATTTGACAATACCGCTGAGGTAAAGTCAGCCTCAGATAAATTCTTCAGGGATTCAGAGGTGCAAAAGATTTTCAATTGCTACCGGAGGGTAAAGGATTTTATATTTCAAAACGGAGTGTAACTATGAGAGAGAAGAGAAGAATAGAGAAGGAAGATCTTGCCGCAGATATCCCCACCCAAGTTAAACCCATCATTGAAAAGGTAATTAATGATTGTAGTGAAACCTATCTTCGCGCGCACCCCACCCAGGGTGAAATTCTTACACGAGATTGCGAAGAAACCATAAAAGGCTACTATCGCGACCAGCAGGGAAATTCTTTTCTGGTACTCCCTATTGATGACCATCTGGAAGTATGCGCGACTAATAGTTCACGCTTCAGGAACTGGCTCGCCAAGCGCTACCGGTATAAATACAAAAGCCCGCCCGGTAACGAGGCATTAAAACAGGCGCGCATTCAGGTAGAGGCAAAATGCGAGGACTCGCCTCAAGTCGAGCTTTATAACCGTGTAGGCTGGTATCACGGCGTGATTTGTTACGATTTAACTACGCCTGACTGGAGAGGCGTAATGATTACAAAAGACGGATGGGAGATTGTTTCTCTTCCTCCG
The DNA here is from genome assembly GCA_020063525.1 of Candidatus Omnitrophota bacterium. Taxonomy (GTDB): domain Bacteria; phylum Omnitrophota; class Gorgyraeia; order Gygaellales; family Profunditerraquicolaceae; genus UBA1562. The sequence goes on along the minus strand of JAGUUJ010000054.1, from coordinate 1,959 downwards.
ATCTTCAGACGTTACAATCATCAGGCAGAGCAGGTCATTCCTGTCAAAGGTTATGACGCGAAAAAGATTCTGGAATTTTGCAATATCAGTGAATCTGACCACTGCTTATTTATGACTGCCTTGGCTTCATTCTTGATTCCGGATATACCTCATGTTATACCGGTGCAGGTTGGCGAACAAGGCACAGGCAAGTCCAACAATTCCCGGCTGATTAAGAGCTTATGCGATCCTTCCAAGGTTATGCTTATCTCAAGCCCAAAGGATTTAGAGCAGGCGCAGATGATAGCGGATAAACACTGGATAAACACCTTTGATAATCTTTCCAGGATTCCCGAATGGTTCAGTGATTTCTTGTGCCGGGCCGTAACCGGCGAGGGCGACATGAAACGGAGTTTATACACTAATGATAAGGAATTCATAAGGACATATCGCCGGTGTTTTGTATTAAACGGTATAGGAAACTCTGTAGGCAGGCCCGACCTTTTGGATAGAGCCATTATCATCGATATCCCGCCTCTAAAAGAGACTCGGCCTGAAAAGCAGATAATTGATGAATGGAAAGCACATCTCCCCGGAATATTAGGTGGTTTCTTTACAGCTATATCAGGCGCAATGGCTATTGTCAGCACAGTAAAAGGCCATGAAAGATTCAGGATGTCAGACTTTGCTATGTGGGGCGCGGCATTAGCCGAGGCCCTGGGATATTCCCGGGATGAATTCTTTAAGAAATATCAGGAGTCGGTTGAGTATAAATGGGAAGATACGGCTGAGGAAAATCCTATCATTCAGAAGCTGGCCTATCTTGTGGAATCGAACAAAGGCAAATGGTGCGGCTCAGTCACGACACTGCTTGAGTATATTAAACCGGAAGCACATGACTTCACCACTAAGCGAGCAGGATATGGCAGGCGCATTATAGAGAACCCTAAGGCCCTTGCATCGGAGCTCATGAGAATAGCTCCGGTTATGCGTAGCATCGGGATTGATATTGCGCGGGGTAAAAAACGCGAAGCCGGAACCGGAAGAAAGCTCTTTATTCTACAAAAGGTTAAAGAGAATCTGCTCTTTAAGAAGGATGTGAACGAAGGTGTGAACGTCCGTGAACTTTATGAAGAAAAGCAGCCTTGATTTTGTGAATGTCGTGAACATCGGGGTTCTACCTTCACAGTTAAGCTCATAGCTTAAGCCCTGAATCTACAATAAGCTACAGAGCTTGTGAACATCGTGAACGTATTTTTCTCTCTTTAAAAACCGGAAGGAATAAGAAGGGAAATTCAGGAAACTACGTAAAAAAACACAAGCTAAGAGGCATTTAGAAAACAAGGGAATTTACGTTCACAACGTTCATCTTCATCAAGCAGCCGGGAGCAATGGGTCCTTCCAGAGGGGGCGTGCGGCGAGGGTTGGGTGAGGCGCAGTTTGTGAGTGATTTCAGGGTCGTTTTTTTTTGGATGTCGGTGTCGGTCTGGTAGGGGCCTAAAGGACCTATTTTAAGCACAAAATCGGACTAAACCGGGGCAAACAGACCGACATTTGCCCCCTCGGATGTCGGTATGCAATGTCGGTTTTTTTAAAAGGTGCATTTTGGAGCTTTTCAGTAATGTATTGAATAAGATTTTCATTGACTTATTAGGTTCCTTGCAATACAATGCAAGGTATGCAAAAGAAAACTCGCACAAGGAGAACCGTTATGGACGACTTAATAAAACAACTTGAACTATATCGGCTTGAAAACAGAATCACACAGGTTGAGCTTGCTAATGATATTGGTGTCAATTTCTCTACCATTAGTCGGTGGCTAAATGGCAAGACCAGGCCGAATAAAATTCAGCAGTACCATCTTGAAAAGTTTTTAGCAAAAACGCTTAAGCAAGCGTAGAAAATTCATGAGGGGTGAAAATGGCGTTACCTATTAATATTGAAGAATTGCTTTCCGGACGAGTGGTTGAAACTGAGCGG
>JAGUUJ010000070.1 GCA_020063525.1 Candidatus Omnitrophota bacterium | reverse complement strand
AGAATCCGCAGAGGCCGTTTATGGTTATTTTAGGCGGAGCTAAGGTTTCGGATAAGCTCGGTGTGATTGAAAACCTGCTTCCTAAATGCGATGCTATCTTAATCGCAGGTGGGATGGCTTATACATTTTTAAAGGCACAAGGAAAATCTATCGGCAATTCTAAGCTGGAGAAAGACAAGTTAGATTTAGCTAAAAGTATTTTAGATAAAGCCAAGGCACTTAAAAAAGAGATTTTGTTACCCATAGATAACGTGGTGGTGGATAAAATTGACCCTAATTCTAAAACTGAAATTGTAGGCGAAGAGATTCCTGAGGGTAAAATTGCGGTTGATATAGGTCCCAAAACCATTGCCTTATTTGAAGAAGAATTAAAATCTGCTCAGACCATAGTCTGGAATGGGCCTTTAGGGATATTTGAGATGGATGCTTTTAGCCAGGGTACGCAGGAGATTGCAAAATTCTTAAGTACCCTTGGCGTAACCACAATAATCGGTGGCGGAGATACGGCTGCAGCTGTGGCTAAATTCAAATTAGAAGATAAAATGACCCATATCTCCACAGGCGGCGGAGCAAGTTTAGAGTTTTTGGAAGGAAAAACTCTTCCGGGCATAGCCGCTTTATCTGAGAAATAAAAGGGACAGTCCCCTTCGGGGACAGTCCCTTTTTTAGAAGGTAAAACAGATGAGAAAAACCATTATTGCCGGAAACTGGAAGATGTATAAGACTCTCAGGGAGGGCCAGGAGCTAGTGATTGCCTTAAGAAGAGAGCTATATCAGATAGAAGATATAGATATTGTAGTTTGCCCTCCTTATACCTTGCTTGCTTATCTGGCTGATGCCTTAGAAACAAGCAATATACTTATAGGCGCCCAGGATGTCTATTGGCAGGATGAGGGCGCTTTTACCGGTGAAGTTTCACCTGTAATGCTTAAAGATATAGGTTGCAAATTTGTCATTATCGGACATTCAGAACGCCGGCAATATTTTGGCGAAACCAATGAATCTGTAAATAACAAGCTCAAGGCAGCCTTAAGACATAATCTTACGCCTATTGTTTGCGTAGGTGAGACTTTAAGTCAAAGAGAAAGTGGCAAGACTTTTAAGGTATTGGATGACCATATAGAGAATGGGCTCAAAGATATAACGGATATCGACATCTTAAAAATTGTGATTGCCTATGAGCCGGTCTGGGCGATTGGGACAGGTAAAAATGCTACACCCCAGCAAGCGCAAGAGGCACAAAAATATATTCGCGATTTATTAAGAAAGATGTATAATAATGATATAGCCGATACAGTAAGGATTCAGTATGGCGGTAGTGTAAAACCGGAGAATATTACAGAATTGATGAGTCAGCCGGATGTTGACGGAGCTTTAGTAGGAGGAGCAAGCCTGCAAATAGAAACATTTGCTGAGATTGTAAAAAAGGCAGCCGAGGTAAAAAAATGATGGGTTTAATAATTACTATACATGTGATTGCCTGTATTTTATTAATTGCTCTTATTTTAATTCAAAGAGGCAGGGGCGGAGGTTTGGCTGAAAGCTTCTCGGATGTTGAGTCAATGTTCGGGACAAAGACGAATGCATTCCTTACCCGTACAACTAGTGTTTTATCAGTTTTATTTTTTATTACCTGCCTTAGTTTAGCGGTTTTGTCAGTTAAACAAAGCAGGTCCTTAATGAGAGATACTAAAATCCAAACAGCTCCAATTGGACAGACAGCGCCTTTAGTAACACCACAGGCATTACCAGATCAGGCTGCACAACAGCAAGCTGTGCAGCAGACGCCTAAAGTAGAAGAAAAGGCAAATATAGAGAAAACGCAGGAGGCACCGAAGACTGAGTAATTTAGTTGTCAGTTGTCAGATTTCAGTTGTCAGATAAAAGCTACCGGATTTATAGGTAGCTTTTTTGTTAAGATGAATAAAAAACTATTCTGGATTTTCGCATTAAGCAGCGCGGTTTACTTTACCCAAGGCATAGAAGGCCTTCCTTCCCAGGGTTTATTCTACTATCTCAAAGAAACCCTTAATTTCTCTCCCGAAAAAATAATGCTCATTGGCAGCATCACTATCTCTGCCTGGTTAGTCAAACCAATAATAGGCTATATCATAGATAATTTCTTCAACAAAAAGATATGGATTTTTCT
>JAGUUJ010000026.1 GCA_020063525.1 Candidatus Omnitrophota bacterium | reverse complement strand
CTATAAGATTCCTTTCGATGTTTTATCCTATAGATATAAATCACTTTATTTTTATCGTCTATGCGATAGAGAACCCTATAGTCTCCACTCCTTATCCGATAACCTTCCTCAGCAGTTAACTTCAGACAGCCATGCGGACGGGGATTAGATTTTAAAGAATTTATCTTATCTTTTATCTGCTCAAAAAACCTCTTTTCTAAATTGTCCAGACCATTTTGTGCCGAAGGAATAACCTCTATCTTATACTCCACCGCGCCTCCTCAAATATTCCTCAAAAGAAATAGCCGATTTTTCTTCCTTACGTAGAGTTTTAAAATCTAAGATGTCATCCTTTAATTCCTCTTCTGCCAGTTTTTCTTTAATTGCCTCTTCAATAAAGAAACTATATTTAATCCCGTGTTCTTTACAGAAAGTCCTGAAATCCTTGAGGACCCCTTCATCAATCTTCATCGCGAATGTAGTTTTTTCCATCTCACTCACCTCCCAACTAAAATATACCATAAGAATATAACTTTGTCAATATAAAGTTAACTAAAGTTATACTTATCCTCACTATTACCGATTTTGCCTTGCCTCACCTTTCCGCCAGCATCTCTGCCGCTTCCTCTAAATCTTCCGGAAACACAAGCCAGAGGGCAATGGTTTGCCTTCCGATAGGCAAAGCCACATCCACATAATATCTCAACGTCATCGTCACGTCTGATGGTTCGACTATGCTCACCATCAGTGCTGAGCGAAGTCGAAGCACTGAATACCTACTTAGAGTTCTTTTGCGAGCTATTTTTCTGACGGATGAAGCGTCTTGAGTTTTAAGCCATATTTCTTCTTAATCTGCTGCACATCTTCGTGGATCTTTCTAGCCGTTTCTCTTACAGAAAGATGCTTCGTCTCCTGGTAGACCTTATCCTTCCAGTTCCAGACCTCTTGTAATGATTTATCAACTTTCATATCTACTCACCTCCATAGCCGTGACTATTTCTAATCGTTTGGTATATCCTTTTTCTAAATTAACACTATTAAATAACTCAGCCTTTCGCAAGTTAGCCAGATGTTGATAATTCCAAGTAATAACTGCATCCATCTCGTGGACTGTAGCAATAGCAACGTGAAAGGCATCATCTCTTTTGCCTTCTGGAATAATCCCGCGATCCATGTAAACTTCAGTTAACTCATCTGCTTCTTCTGTAGTCTCTAATTCCACAGGGGCATATTTATTAACTAAATCGAATAAGGCTTTTCTCTTGGGCTCAGGAGCATCGTTTATTTCTCTGATCACTACTTCGGAAATAAAAATTTCATAGATATCTTCTTTGATAGAATCAAAAAATCTTTTGGTTATATCTCTCTTCTCTGGTGCATCGTCGGCAAAAAAGAAATTCCAGACAGACGTCTCAAGGTACAATTTCAGTTTTCGCATAGGTTCCTCCTATTTCCGCGCCAGCATCTCTGCCGCTTCTTCTGGCTTTGGCTATTCGGTTGCCAAACCACGGCCTACTGGCCTGTAAATCTTCCGGAAACACCTGCCTGCATAGCGCGTCGCTTCGTAGTAAGAAGGTGCGGGGTTCATTGCGTTTCTCCGATATAAAAACGAATATCTTTTATGGCTTTAGATTTCTTGCCCAATTTGGCGAGCAGTTCTGGTTTTTGTAAGTTCAGCTGGTAAACCCAAGCAGAGGAATCGACTGTTATACCCAAGATGCCCTTACGCAAATATCTAAATTTTACATGCCCCAGTTCTTTTTTGGGTAAGACCCGTTTTAACAAAAGCTCCGGTTCATCATGGGCATGCTTTTTAGTCTCTAGCCCTTTTATAACATCTGGGATTATATCTTTTATTATCTGCATCTAACTTAAGCGCATGGGCAAAACAATATAAACATACCCATCCAAGCGTATAACGCCGGGCTTTTCGGTATCAGTTAACTCAAATTCTACCTTTTCTTCTTTAAGGTTTTTTAGGGCGTCTATTAAATAATTGGGATTAAAACCAATGGACATCTCTTTCCCTTGGTATTCTATAATTACCTCTTCCCGGGACTCTCCGATATCCGGGGTGGACTTAGAAACAACTAATTTATTTTTAAATACCTCTAACTTTACCGCCTGGTAATCAGGCGTGGAAAGTAACGCGGCCCTCTTTATGGCCAATAAAAACTGCTCCCGGCCAACATTGATTTTGTTCTCTGAGGCAGGCGGAATTACCTGTTGATAATCCGGGAATTCTCCTTCGATTAAACGCGAAATAATTACCGCGCCCCCTAAATCAAAGAGTACCTGATTATTACCTAACAGCATTGATAACTCGCCTTCTTCCTGAAGGTTGCGGTTTAATTCCTGGATTGTTTTCAGGGGCACGATAATCTGTAAGTCTTTCTCGGTATTTTGTTGTAATTTTCTCTCTATAACCACCAACCGCTTACCATCCGTGGCTACAAAAGTAAGGTTATTTTGATTAATTTTAAATAGAATACCATTTAATATATATCTTGTTTCATCGAGAGATACTGCAAAAGAGGTAAGGCACAACATTTCTTTTAGGGTGGATTGCTCTAATTTAATTACTCCCCCCTCTTTAAATTCGGGCAATTTAGGAAAATCCTCGTACGGTAACCCCATAATTTTAAATTGGCAGGATTTTGTTTCAATAATAATTAAGTTATTTTTTTTGGTATTTATACTTACGCTATCATCAGGTAATTCTTTTATAATATCACTGAATCTTTTGGCGGGTATGGTTATCATACCTGGCTCTTGGATATCCACAGGAACTGCACAACTTATTCCGATATCTAAATCAGTTGCGGTTAGTTTAAGTTTATTTTGTTGTGTTTTAAGTAATATGTTGGACAATATAGGTAATGTGGCTTTTGCGGAAATTACGTTTTGTACTTTTTGTATTCCGTTTAATAGAATACCCTTCGCAACTTCTATTTTCATTTCCCCACCTCTCTTATTACTTAAAATGTAATATTAATATAATATTAGGAGTAGTAAAGAGACTTGTTTTTGTTGAAATCTTTTTAATCCTTTTATAATTGCGCAATTACATTGAATATATCTTTGTGATAACTTGATAATAACCCCTGAATTTATTGTTGGATGACTTGAATAATTCTTTCGATCCTGGCTTTTAATGCCTCGTCCTTTTTTAAATCCACCTTAATTTTATTATATGAATGCAATACTGTAGTATGATCCTTACCCCCCAAAGAGTTTCCTATTTCCGGTAAAGACAAATCGGTTAACTCCCTGCTTAAATACATTGCTATTTGTCTGGGCAACACTATATTTTTATTACGCCGCTTCATTTTTATTTCCTGTAATGATACCCCAAACTCTTCAGCAACGCAACGTTGTATAAAATCCACCGTTATCAGCTTCCTGGGTTCCTTTAAAAGGTCCTTTAAGACCTCTTTAGTTAACTCCAGGGTTATGGGTTTCTCCTCCAGCAAGGAATAGGCGATGGTGCGTATAAGCGCGCCCTCTAATTCTCTGACATTGGTTTTGATAAGTTGAGCAATAAAAAATATGACATCATCGGGGATTGGCACAGGCTCCCGCTCAATTTTCTTTTTTAGTATGGCCGCGCGCGTTTCCAGGTCAGGAGGCTGTATATCTGTGGTCAGCCCCCAACCGAAGCGCGAAACAAGCCGGTCTTGCAAGTTCGCTATTTCTTTGGGTGGCTGGGCAGAAGAGATGATAATCTGTTTGTGCGCATCGTATAATGTATTGAAGGTATGGAAGAATTCCTCTTGCGTGGACTCTTTGCCCGCGATGAAATGAATATCGTCCACCACTAACACATCTGTATTTCTGTATTTCTGCCTAAACGCGGGCGTGGAGTGGTGTTGTATGGCGTCGATGAGTTCATTGGTGAACCTTTCCGAGGTCATATAACAGATTTTTAAATTGCCCCCCGCCTTATTTTTGGCGTGGTGGCATATTGCCTGCATAAGATGCGTTTTTCCCAACCCCACTCCCCCATAGATAAATAAGGGGTTGTATGTCTTGGCAGGAGATTCGGCTACAGCTAAAGAATAAGCATGGGCATGGCGGTTAGAAGGGCCGACCACAAAATTCTCAAATGTATAGCGCGGGTTGAGACCAGAGGTATCCTTGAATTCCTTGGGTTTGACCGGCAATTGCTGTGCCCCAGAACTAGCCAAGTCGGCTTTAATTTGAGAGCCCGTTTCTAAATTAACCTGAAGTTTTTGTTTAGTTACGCAGGCTATCGCCTCCTGGATTGCTTCTCTATAATGTTTTTCCACCCAGTCTCTGAAAAAATTATCCGGCGCCTGGAGAACCAAAACATTCTCATCCTTTTGCTTTGGGCTTAAGGGCAGTATCCATGTTTCCAAAGCGGCCTTACCCAACTTGTCTTGTAAATGAGCCTTTGCCTTATCCCAAGCTTCTTGAATATTGAGCATACTTATAATGAATGGCCTTATTTAATCTGCGTTATTCACAACTTATTAACAAGTTGAATAACTCTGTGGAAATATTATATCATAGAGATACCAGACTGCAAGAGAAAAGAAAGACACAAAAAATATATTGTTTATCTTGACCCGGCAGCCCGTATGTTATATAATATTTTTTCAAAAGTTATATTGACTTAATGTTAGCGTATGTTATAATTTAAAAACTATTCTCCGACAAAAATGTATCCGAGCTTATTTATTGCACCGGAGAACGCCTGTTTTTTTAAACGAAGGGTACAATAAGAAGGAACATCGACGATGAAAAAAAATTTAAAGACGCCCACAAATATTGTAGGTAAGCGCAGGCACGGATTCCGGAGCAGGATGGCCAAGAAGGCGGGGAGAAAAGTTTTAGCCCGTCGCCGCCAAAAAGGCAGAAGAAGAATTTCTCTTTAATGTTACAGAGAATAGCTCTCAAACTTCTGGATATATACCAAAGTTACATCCGGATAGGACTGCCTTCTTCCTGCCGTTTTATTCCCAGTTGTTCAGAATACACCACGCAGGCGATTTTAAGATTCGGTTTTTTCAAGGGAACTTTCAAGGGGATAAAAAGACTATTACGGTGTCAACCCTTTTCGCAAAAAAGTGGCTACGACCCAATAGTCTAAATTTATGGAAAAGCGTTTATTTTTAGCCATAGCATTAGCATTATTAGTTTTATTAAGCTGGTCCGCCTTTGTTTCGAAAACGTATCATCTTGATAACAAAGCAGTTACGTTACAATCACCCGCCCCAACCGCTGCCAAACCCATACGCAGCGAGTTAAGCCAGGCTACATTAAAAGAACCTTCCTCCTCTTCTTTTAAATTTACCCAGGAAAAATATGACCTAGTTTTTAGCGAATCCCAAGCCGCAATTAAAGAAGTAGTTTTTAAATCTTATCAGAATTATATCTTCCCTTTAAAATACGGCTTCTTATTAGAAGACGCAAATCTTATATTCCAAAAAGAGAAAATTACTGCCGAGAGCGTGGATTTTGTTTATCGCGATAAAGATAAACAGATTATTAAACGCTTTCTTTTCTCTAAGTCAAATTATAACATAGAATTAGGAGTCGAGATTCAGAATCTGTCCGGCTCTGCGCTTAATATAAATCTGCCTTTAGTTTTAGGTGTACTGAACTTAGGTGGCGACCAAACGCAAGCGCGCTTAAAAGATGTCACCTTCGCCAGCAAAGATAAGCTTATGCATCTTAATCTACGCAAGGATGTTGCCTTCGAAGACACTAAATTTTTAGGCTTACGGGATAGATATTTTTGTGCCATTATTGAACCCGGTTCAGATATTTACACCAGCTTTATTAAGAAGATTAATGCGCAAGAATACGAGGTCGGCTTAAACCCGAAAGAATTTGTGCTCGCGCCTAATCAGCAGGTGCAATTTAAATTTAATATCTACTTGGGACCGCAAGAGTTGCGACAAATCATCAATATTAAACCTGAGTGGACAGCAGTGATGTATTACGGCACCTTTGATTTTATTGCCCATCTACTTTTACAAGTTCTAGATTTTATATTTGGTTTAGTGCACAACTGGGGCACAACAATTGTAATCTTTAGCATTTTGATTTATATAATCCTTTATCCTCTTACCTTAAAGCAGATGCGGTCAATGAAAAAAATGCAGGCCTTGCAGCCAGCCATAGAAGAATTAAGAAAGACTTATAAAAATAATCCGCAAAAACTCAATACCGAGATAATGAAACTATACCGCGAATACAAAGTAAATCCATTTAGCGGTTGTTTGCCTCTTATCTTGCAAATGCCTGTATTTTTTGCTCTCTATCAAGTGCTTTTACGTTCTGTAGCTTTAAAAGGCGCCAAGTTTTTATGGATAAAAGACCTATCTTCGCCGGACCGTTTATTTACCCTGCCGGCATCTCTACCGTTTTTAGGTAATGAAATTAATCTCTTACCTATATTAATGACTATAGGTATGTTTATTCAGCAGAAACTCTCAATGGCCGCAACCAGTGCGGGTTCTGCAGAGCAACAAAAATTAATGATGATTTTATTCCCGCTGATGTTTGGTTTTATTTTTTATCATATGCCTTCGGGTTTAGTTTTGTATTGGTTTATCAATAGTGCGCTGATGCTTTTATACCAGTTGAGGATTAGCACTTCGACTTCGCTCAGTGCTAATGGTGAGCGTAGTCTAACCATTAGCCGGCAAAAATGACGCATAAATTCAGCATTGAAGTTGAAGCAAGTACTGTCGAGGAGGCGATAAAGAAGGCCTTAAAAGAATTGAAACTACCGCGGTCTAAAGTCAAAATAGAAGTTCTTTCCGATGAAGAAAAAGGGCTTTTTGGTATGCCCGGAGCAAAACCCGCCAAAGTAAGAGTAAGCACAATAAAAGCTCAAGAAAATGCTTGACAAGTAAGTATTTTAAGTTAATAATAAACTTAATATTAATTCTTAAAAATTGAGGTTTCTCGGGGAACAATTTGTAACTATATAGATTACAATGGGTAAGATTATTTGTATTTGCAACCAAAAAGGCGGCACAGGTAAAACTACCTCTGCCATTAATTTAGCTACTTATTTGGCCTTAGCAGAGAAAAAAGTTTTACTTATGGATTTAGACCCTCAGGCAAATGCTACTAGTGGGTTAGGCATAAATAAACACAATATCAAGAAGAGTACTTACCATGTTCTTTTGGAAGAGTTGGATATTAAAGAAATATTACAGCCCACAGCTGTGAATAATCTTTCTTTAGCTCCTTCCAATCTGGACCTTACCGGCGCTGAGGTGGAGTTAGTGGGAATGCTGGGCCGGGAATATAGATTAAAAAAAGCTTTGGATAAAGAGCGGGAGAATTTTGATTTTGTGCTCATCGATTCCCCGCCTTCTTTGGGGCTGCTCACCATCAATGCTTTATGTGCCTCTGACTCCATAATTATACCAGTGCAATGTGAATATTATGCTTTAGAGGGATTGACGCAACTGGTTCATACTATTAAACTTGTAAAAGATAATCTTAATCCAAACCTTACCATTGAAGGAGTAGTGCTGACTATGGCAGATTATCGTACCAACTTAACCAAAGAGGTTATTCAGGAAGCGCGGGCTTATTTTAAAGAAAAAGTTTATACCACAGTTATACCCAGGAATATACGTTTAACTGAAGCGCCCAGTTTTGGTAAACCAGCGGCTTTATACGATAACGAATCCATTGGCGCACAGAAATATGAACAGTTAAGCAAGGAGATTTTGGGAATGCCGATTCCTATTAATGCTCTGCCAGAAGGAGAAGTAGAATGGAAAGAAAAGCCTTAGGAAAAGGGATAAGTGCTTTAATCCCGACCAAAGAGCCGGAACCCACAAAACACGAAGAGGTTCTTTCTCTTAAATTAGAGCAAATTAGGCCTAGCCCTTTTCAGCCCCGCGTAGATTTTGATGAGCAAAGTATGGAGGAATTAACCCAGTCCATTAAAGAAAAAGGAGTGATTCAGCCAGTCTTGGTAAGGCGTAGTGGCGACTTCTATGAATTAATTGCCGGGGAGAGAAGATTTCGTGCTGCTAACTTATTGAATTTACAAGAGATACCAGCTATTGTCAAAAATGTAGAGGACCGCGATTCTTTGGAGATAGCTTTAATCGAGAATATCCAAAGGCAGTCTCTGAATCCCATTGAGGAGGCGCATGCTTATCAGTTCCTCATTGATAAATTTCAAGTTACACATGAAAAAATTAGTGCAGTTTTAGGAAAAGCCAGGGTCTCTGTTACTAACACTTTGCGATTATTAAAGTTACCGACAGAAATCCAGGAGGAGATTAAAAAAGGCCGCATTTCTTTTGCGCATGGCCGAGCACTCTTAGAGCTCGAAGACTTGAATCAACAGCGTCGCTTAGCTGGGGAAATTATCTCTAAAGAGTTGTCTGTCAGAGAGATAGAGAACTTAATCAAGAGCCAACGCAAAAGAATGCCTAAGCGTAAAATTGGCCAGAGCGCACGCGAGCCTTATGTAGCAGTTTTGGAGGAGGAATTACAACATATTTTGGCAACTAAGGTCAGAATTAGCAAGAGAAAAAAACGCGGTCATATTCTCATTGAGTTTTATTCTCAGGAGGACTTAGACAGGGTTATGAAGATATTAAGGGGAGGCTCGCAATGACGAATCAAGCCACCTTAATCCTTATCAAGCCCGATGGCCTGAAAAAATCCTTAACCGGCAATATCTTAACCCGATTGTCTGAAACAAAACTGGAAATTGTGGCAGCCAAGATAGCGCGCGTATCTAAAGAATTAGCAGAAGAGCATTACCGGCACCTTAAGGATAAACCATTTTTTGAAGATATAATAAAGTATATACGCGGGGAGCTGCATAATCGACACAAGGTTATGGCACTCGTTTATTGGGGGGAGGAGGCAATTACAAAATGCCGGCAACTTGCAGGCAGCACTAATCCAGAGGAAGCAGAATCCACAAGTATACGCGGCTCTTACGGCAGGATAACTACGTCCGGAGTTTATGAAAATGTTATACACGTATCTTCCGACGAGAAAGAGGCTGAGAGAGAAATCAAACTCTGGTTTCAGCCCGACGAGGTGATCGTAAGTTTATATCCTACTAAAGACGTGGTTGAGAAAGAGAAGAAGATAAAAGCCTGGGGCTAGCCCAGCAAGGGCACACCCAACAATCCTATATGTTGGGGTGTTAGAAGGGGAACTAAGATGAAGAGCATGACTGGTTTTGCAGGCAAAGAGATAGCAATTGTGCCTTTCGGGAAAATCTTTCTGGAGATACGCACCACCAATCATAAATATTTGGAAACGGTCTTTCACTTGCCGGTGGGGTTTTTGTCTTTAGAGGATAAGATCAAAAAAGAGATTGAAGCAAGGATCAAGAGGGGCAGGGTAGTTTGTGTGATGAATATCCTGGGCAGCCCCGCGAATTCGATTTTTGTCGATAATCGATTGTTGAGAAATTATATTTCAGCGCTAAAGAACATACGAGAAGGCGCCCGTATTAAAGAGGAAATCCGCCTGGATACGTTAATACATTTACCGGGGGTTTTATCCTTGGCCGAAGACAGGCGCTCTAAGACCAAAATCTGGCCGCGCTTAAAAACACTGCTGCATAAGACACTCGATGATTTAGTGGCTATGCGCCAGAAAGAAGGGCAGGCGTTATATATTTATTTAAAAAAGAGCGCACAGGCACTCCAGATAAGCCTTGGCATTATCAAAACAAAATTTAAAAAATTAATTAAAGATAAAATAGCTGAATTAAAGACGCCGGAAGAACGCTCCAGTTTCCTTAAAGATACAGATATTACAGAAGAGATAGAAAGGCTGGCTTTTCACATCAGGAATTTTAAAAATAAACTTTCTAAAGCAGGCCCTATAGGCAAAGAACTGGATTTTATTTCCCAGGAGATGCAGCGCGAGGCAAATACCATGGGCGCTAAGTCTTGCGATGCGATGGTGTCTAGCAGGGTGGTGCAGATAAAAAGTCAGATTGAGAAGATAAGGGAGCAGTTGCAGAATATAGAGTGAGAAAGCAGAGTAAAAAACAGGGTCTAATATTTATTATTTCCGGGCCTTCCGGCTCGGGCAAAACTACTCTGGCTAAGAACCTTCTTGGCAATAAAACGCTAAAGAATAAATTGACCAGATCCATTTCTTTTACTACCCGGCCCAGGAGATCGGGCGAGCAGGATAAGAAAGATTATTTTTTTATCAGCGAGAAGCGGTTTAAACAAGAACAGAAAGCGCAAAATTTGCTTGAATGGACAAAATACATGGGATATTATTACGCCACGCCCAAAGAGTTTATGGAAAGGCAACTGCAAAAAGTGAAACATGTTATCCTGTGCCTGGACTTAAAGGGCGCTTTTACCGTAAAGCGGCGATATTCCAAGAATACAGTAATGATTTTTGTGATGCCGCCCTCTTTGGATACGCTCTTGTATAGGATGACCACGCGTTGTAATAAAACAAAGGAAGAGGAGGTAAGACAGCGCCTGACGCTCGCTCAACAGGAGCTTGCAGTTTGCGATAGGTATGATTATTGCGTGGTGAATAAAGATCTCAATCAGGCAATAAAGGAATTGAAAGGTATAATATTAAAAGAAATTACGCATCTTAAATCTAGTAAGGAGCGAGGAAGCATATGCCGTATTATGTAGCGTTGGAGGATATGTTAGATAAAAGCGATAATTCCATTTATAAATTGGTTATTCTGGCTTCAAAGAGGGCTTTAGAGATTGCCGAAGGCCAACCAAAACTTGTGGATGTAGATTCGTCGCTTAAGCCCTCTACCATAGCTTTGCACGAAATCGCCGAAAATAAAGTGCATTACAAAAAGGCAAAGCCTTAAGAATAATACTATGGTTAAAGGGAAAAATATTATTTTAGGGGTTACGGCGAGTATCGCTATATATAAAGCGTGCGATATTATACGCCGGCTAAGGAGCGAGGGGTTTTCGGTTACAGTAGTCCTGACGCCCGAGGCAGAGGAATTTATTAAGCCGGTTCTGTTTCAAGGCCTTTCCGGAAATAAAGTGTATTGCGGCCTGTTTGACGGGCCCGAGGCATGGGAGATTGAGCATGTATCATTGGCTGAGAATGCGGATTTGGTTTTAATTGCGCCTGCCACCGCCAATATCATCGGCAAGATTGCCTCGGGTATTTGCGATGATTTATTGACCTGTGTGTGCTGTGCTACAAAAGCGCCGATTTTAATAAGCCCGGCGATGAATGAGAATATGTTCAAGAACCGCATTACCCAGGACAACATTAAGAAATTAAAATCCTTAGGTTTTAGATTTGTAGAACCGATAAAAGGAAGGCTTGCCTGTGGCAAGGTTGGCGTTGGCTGTTTGGCGGAAGTTGAAGATATTGTAAAGGAAGTTAAGCGGGTTATAAAATGATGGCGCGATGGCAGAGCAGTTATGCAGCGGTCTGCAAAACCGTTTTAGACCGGTGCAACTCCGGTTCGCGCCTCCACTAAATTTTTAGACAAGAAAATTTAGTGGATACTCAAGCGAACGTAGCGCAGCGACAAGCTGCGCAGTGAGCGGAGTATCTAGGTTTTGCAACTTTGACAATATCCCGGGCAAGTGGTGGAATGGCATACACGAAGGCCTTAAAAGCCTTTGGCCGCAAGGTCATGAGGGTTCAACTCCCTCCTTGCCCACTTTGAATTTATCGGGCTCATAGCTCAGTTGGTTAGAGCGTTGCGTTGACATCGCAAAGGTCAGAGGTCCGAGTCCTCTTGGGCCCACCATTAAAAATATGGACTTAGATACCTTAAGACATTCTTGTTCCCACATTATGGCTCAGGCAGTAAAAGAGCTCTGGCCGCAAGTTAGGCTTGGCATCGGACCGTCTATCGAAGATGGTTTTTATTATGACTTTGATAAAAAAGAGCCGTTTAGCGACGAGGATTTAGCAAACATCGAGCAGAAGATGCGCGAGATTATTAGCGAGAATGAGCCGTTTATCCGGGAGGAGGTCTCTAAAGAGGAGGCGCTGAAGCTATTCAAGAAATTAAAAGAAGATTATAAGGTAAGCCTTATTCAGGAGATACCCGATGAAAGAGTGTCAATATATAAAACAGGAAGTGACTTTATAGATTTGTGTCACGGTCCGCATATAGAATCAACGGGTAAGATCAAGGCCCTCAAGCTATTGTCGGTTGCCGGCGCCTATTGGCATGGAATAGAGACAAACCCTATGCTTCGGCGTATTTACGGCACCTGCTTTGAAACCCAGAAAGAATTAGACGAGTATTTGAAAAATTTAGAAGAGGCTAAGCTATGCGACCACAGAAAATTAGGTCCTGCCTTAGAATTTTTCGATATCTACCACGAGGAAGCAGGCGCAGGGTTGGTATTTTATCATCCCAAGGGCGCGCTGTTAAGGACGTTCATTGAAGATTATGAAAAGAAAGAACATTTAAAACGCGGCTATAAGATAGTGATCACGCCACATATTATGCAGGCTTCACTCTGGCAGGCCTCTGGCCACTATGAGTACTACAGAGAAAATATGTATACCTTCAAAATCGAAAACAGAGAGTTTGTGCTAAAGCCGATGAATTGCCCGGGTCATATTCTGATTTATAAATCAAAAAATCGAAGCTATAAAGAATTACCCATTCGACTTTTTGAGTTAGGCACGGTTTATCGGCATGAAAAGGCAGGGGTTTTGCACGGGTTGCTTCGGGTGCGCGGCTTCACCCAGGACGATGCACATATATTTTGTTTACCCGCGCAATTAAAAGAGGAAATAAAATCGATTATAGATTTTGTTTTTGATACAATGAAAGTGTTCGGATTTGGTGATGTGGGCATAGAATTAAGCACCCGGCCGCAAAAATATATAGGGACTGACCAGGATTGGCAAGACGCCACTTCTGCTTTAGAAGAATCTTTAAAAGAAAAAGGCCTATCTTATGAGATAAATGCGGGAGAGGGGGCGTTCTATGGCCCCAAGATTGATATAAAGTTAAAAGATGCCCTGAAGAGAAAATGGCAGTGCGCCACTATTCAGTGCGATTTTGCTTTGCCAAAAAGGTTTGAGCTTACTTATGTGGATTCCGAAGGCAGAGAAAGACAACCCATCATGTTACACCGCGTTATATTAGGCAGTCTTGAGCGCTTTATAGGTGCTTTGCTTGAGCATTATAAAGGCAGCCTGCCGCTTTGGCTTTCTCCTCAACAAGTATTGGTTGTGCCGATAAAAGATTCTTTGCGGGAATACGGCGAAAAAGTTAAAGCTGCTTTAGAAGAGAATTCAATACGCACTGCTCTGGATAACCGTAATGAGACCTTAGACAAAAGGATACGCCAGGCAGAACTAAATAAGATACCTTACGTCCTGGTTGTGGGTGAGCGCGAAGCCAGGCAGGAAACTGTTTCCATAAGAAAAAGAGGAGTGGGCGATATGGGCGCAATAGCCCTTGAAGAGTTTATAAGACAGGTAAAAGAAGAAATAAATAAGAAAGCCCTGTGAGTTTACAAATTCGTTATTGCGTTATAGGGTTTTGACGCGATAACTCAAGAACTTAAGAACTCAAGAACGTAATAACGAACTTGTCGATTCCATAGCTCAAAAAAGGAGGTGGTTGCGATAAAAAAGTTTATCCGTATAAACGACAAAATACGTGTACCGCAAGTGCGTCTTGTGGGGCCGGACGGTAGTCAATTGGGAGTGGTTTCTATACAGAATGCGCTGGACATAGCCAATCAACACGAGCTAGATTTGGTAGAAGTTGCGCCCCAGGCGAGTCCGCCCGTATGCCGGGTCATCGATTTTAGTAAATTTAAGTATGACCAGGAAAAGAAGGAACGCGAAGCCAAAAAACACCAGAGACAGTCTCGCCTTAAAGAGATCCGGCTTAAGCCCAATATCGATGACCATGATTATCAAGTAAAGGTAAAACACGCAGTTGGTTTCTTAAAGAAAAAAGATAAAGTCAAGGTAAGCCTATTTTTCCGGGGGAGGCAAATGGAGCATCTGGATTTGGGCAGAAAGATTTTAGATAGATTTATTATAGACGTCCAGAATGATGGACAGATAGAAAAGGAACCTGTTTTGGAGGGAAGAATTATATCTTTCATGGTTGCACCAAAATAGATCTTGTTAATTAGTTGAATGGTTAATTGGTGAGTGGTTAATTAACTATTTAACCGATTAACAAATTAACCAATAGCGAACACAGCGAGGAGAAAAATGCCAAAATTAAAAACCAAAAAAGGCGTAGCCAAAAGGCTAAGATTGACCAAGAAAGGAAAAATTAAGTATTCTACCTGCGGCAAAAGTCACCTTTTATCTGGCAAGACAAGCAAAAGGCTTCGCCATCTCAGGAGACCCAAGATTGTAGAAGGAAAAAAAGATGTAAAATATATAAAGAGAATGTTACCCTACGGTTAATGAATCTACAACAAACGGAGTGAGTGAAAATGGCAAAGATTAAACACAGTGTCGCGACAAGAAAAAGAAAGAAAAGATTATTAAAAAAGGCAAAGGGCTATTGGGGTGATAGAAGCAAACAATACCAGCAGGCTCGCCGGGCCCTGATGCATGCTTTGGTGTATGCCTATCGGGATAGGCGTGTGAAAAAAAGAGATTTTCGGCGACTCTGGGTTATACGTATCAACGCTGCCTGTCGCGCTGCAGGCATTACCTACAGCAAATTCATTAAGGGCTTGAAAAAAGCCAAGGTCAGTTTAGACAGAAAAATCTTGGCGGATTTGGCAGTAAAAGATACGCACGCTTTTAAGAAATTGGTTGAGATAGCGAAAGGCTAACGACAAATATCTTTAGGTTATGTTGTGAGGTAATGGTAACGAAGCCCGTATCGTTTACGGGCCAGGGTAACGTAGAAAAAACCGAAAGACGTAACCGAAATACGAAACGGGCATCGTAACCCTAACCGAATAACGGAAGAAGGTGTAATATGTACGTCATAATAGTGGGTTGTGGCAGAGTGGGTTCAGAGTTAGCCAAGTTGTTATCTGCCGAAGGCCATAATGTAGTTGTTATTGACAAGAATCCAACCGCTTTCGAGCGGCTGGGCGGTACATTCAATGGCTTGACCTTAGTGGGCAACGGGTTTTCTTTGAGTTTATTAAAACAGGCTGGCATTGAGAAGGCAGATGCTTTCTGTTCCGTGACTAATGGCGATAACACTAATTTAGTTTCTGCGCAGGCAGCGAAAAAAATCTTTAAGGTTCCCAAAGTCATTGCCCGTGTGTATGACCCTGCGCGCGCACATATATATAAAGCATTAGGGCTAGATATTATCAGCGGGACAATTCTTTTTGCGGCTATGCTCAGAGATAAGATTATCGAGAGCAGCTTTTCTAGTTACTTAATTGAAACCAAGGAGTTGGGGGTTATTGAGATAGAAGTTAAAAATAATCTATTGGGCAAAACCATTCAGGATATAAATATCCCCGGAGAATTTTTGGTGGTAGCCATAAGAAGGCTGCAGGATGTGATTATACCCGAGCCCCATACCATCTTAAAAGCAAAAGATGTATTAATGGCGGCAGTTAAAGTAGCAAGCCTTCCGAGGGTAAAAGAGAAATTCAACCTGTAAAGAGCGAGGTGTAAAAAATGTACATTGTAATTGTGGGCGCAGGTAAGGTGGGATATTTTTTAGCCAAGAGGCTTTGCTTAAACAAGCACACCGTAAGTATTGTAGATAAAGATAAGCAATTATGCGAAGAAACCGTCAAGGAATTAGAGGCATTGGTGATCAATGGCGATGGCTGCGATCCGCATATTTTGGAGGAAGCGGGAATTAGCCGTGCGGATGTAGTAGCAGCGGTTACCGGCGATGACGAAGACAACCTGATTATCTGTCAATTAGCCAAGGAGCTCTTTAAAGTCAAGCGCGCGGTAGGCAGGGTCAATAATCCTGATAATGAACACACCTTTTCTGAGTTAGGCGTGGATGTGCCGGTTGACTCCACTAAGATTATCGCGAAAATTATCGAAGAAGAAGTCTCTTTTTCGGATTTTGTAAACCTGATGAGTTTTAAACGCGGGAAATTAGCCATTGTGCGCCTGGATTTGCCGGACGACTCACCGGTAATAAACAAACAGATTCAGGATATCCAGTTGCCAGCGGATTCGGTATTAGTTTCTATTGTCAGGGGAGAAGAAGTGATTGTCCCTAAAGGCAATACTGTTCTTCAATCCGGAGATGATATTATAGCCCTGACAGTAGTAGGCAATGAATCCCAGCTATTAAATTTGCTGGTAGGTAAATTATAAGATGAAGATAAAGTCCTTCTTAAATACCACCTTAGGCATCACCACCGAAGTGTTATACGCCTTATGTATAATGCTGGTGGCATTTTTCATCTGTTTAGTATTTATACGATGATCCTGAAACCCCGCATGGAAGATATTAAAATCATCGGTTATTATTTAGGTAAGATTATTTTGGGTTTGGGCCTGACTATGCTCATACCCATAATAATCGGATTGGCGTTCGGTGAGATAAATCCCGTATTAGATTTCCTGATTGGCATAGAGATAGCCCTGATATTTGGTTTAATCTTAATCAAGATATGTTTTACTGAAAAAGATTTGAACTGGATGCAAGGTATGATTGTGGTTTCTCTGTCCTGGTTGGCAGCAACGGTATTAGGAGCAATACCTCTATGCTTAAGCGGACACTGGAAATCATACCTGGATGCCTGTTTTGATGCCATGTCGGGTTTTGCAACCACAGGCTTAGTTTTAGTGCAAGACCTGGATCATTTATCATACACCCATAATCTCTGGCGGCATCTGATTATGTTTATCGGAGGCCAGGGTATTGTGATTGTTGCACTCTCCTTTTTTATGCGGGGAGCTTCCGGTGCGTTTAAGATGTATGTGGGCGAAGCACGGGATGAAAAAATATTACCTAATGTAATCCATACCGCCCGCTTCATCTGGCTGGTGAGCGGGGTTTATTTAATTTTAGGCACGTTCGCCTTGGGTACAGTCGGCGTCTTAAATGGTATGAAACCCATAAATGCCTTTTTTCACGGCGCCTGTGTTTTTATGGCTGCCTTTGACACAGGCGGCTTTGCTCCGCAATCACAAAACATTCTTTATTATCATAGCCTGGCCTTTGAAATTATAACGATTATCATAATGCTTCTGGGTGCGATAAATTTTAAAATGCACTATCATCTCTGGATGGGGAACCGCCGCGAGATATTCAAAAATATTGAGACAAAAACACTTTTTATTACTATTGTGATTACTTTTTGTATAACTGCATTTGGTTTAACGCAAATAGGCAGCTACCCTAAGGCAATAGTGTTGTTCCGTAAAGGTTTTTATCAACTTATCTCAGGCCACACCGGCACGGGTTTCATGACGATATACGCCCGGCAATTCATTAATGAATGGAACCAGCTCGCCCTGGTCGGGGTAATCTGCGCTATGGCTTTTGGCGGCGCTGTCTGTTCCACTACCGGAGCTATCAAGATGCTGCGCATTGGCATTATCTTTAAGGCACTGTTGGAAGATATAAAAAGGATAATTATGCCGGAAAAAGCAGTGGTCATCCAGAAGTTCCATCACATTAAAGAGATATTTTTAGAGGATAAGCAAGTCAGGTTAGCGCTCTTGATTACCCTGGCGTATTTAGTATTATATGGCTTAGGCGCAATTATAGGCATGCTGTTTGGGTATCCATTTTTAAACTCTTTATTCGAATCCACTTCTGCGGCAGCTAACGTCGGGCTATCTTGCGGGATTACGGATGTGAATATGCCCGCAACTTTAAAGTTCACTTATATATTTCAGATGTGGGCAGGAAGATTGGAGTTTATGTCGGTGTTTACTTTAATCGGATTCTTTGTTGCTATAATAAAAGGCAAGAGATGATGAGAAAAGTCGTCAGTCGTCAGTCGTCAGTCGTCAGCATATTATTTTTGTTTTTACTTACAACTTACAACTTACAACTTACAACTGCCTTTGCCCAACCTATTTCCAGCACTGAATTAATCAATAGTGCCAAGCAGTATGATGGAAAAACCGTAGCCTACGAAGGCGAGGTTATCGGCGATATTATGGTGCGCGGCGAATATGCCTGGCTCAATGTCAATGACGGTCAAAATGCAATCGGCATCTGGATGGATAAAGACCTAACTAAAGATATTCTCTATACGGGTAGTCATAAATTCAAGGGAGACTGGATAGAGGTTACAGGCGTTTTTCATCGCGCCTGTCTAGAGCACGGCGGAGATTTAGACATACATGCCCAAGCTATACGCAAGGTAAGGCAAGGAAGACAGATTATCGAAAGATTAAATATCAGTAAGAGAAACTTAGCGTTTGTTTTATTAGGAGTATTGTGCCTGGTATGGATATTGAAACAATTAAAACTCAAATAGATTCTGAAATCCAGAATATAAATTCGCCCGAGAAGCTCGAAGATTTCCGGGTAAGATTCCTCGGCCGAAAAGGCATTATTGCCCAGTTAACGGGTAGGATCCCCAGCCTCCCCCAGCAAGAGCGCGCGGAATTTGGCCAACAAGTCAATACTTTAAAAAACAAAATACTTTCTCTCATTGAGGAAAAACAAAAATTTATTACTGCCGGGCTGATCCAATCCAAAACCAGCCTGGGCGATATCAGTATGCCGGGCATTGTGCAAGAGTTAGGTCATCTGCACCCTATTACCCGGGTGATAGATGAAATCTGCACTATCTTTAACCGGATGGGATTTTCAGTAGTAGAGGGACCTGAGATTGAGACAGAATATAATAATTTTACGGGTTTAAATATTCCTTTAGAGCATCCCTCAAGGGACGTGTTTGATACATTTTATCTCGGTGCGCGGTGCGCGGTGCTCGGTGCTCGCAAAACCGAAAACCGAAAACCGAAAACCGAAAACCGATTATTATTACGCAGCCACACCTCTCCGGTGCAGATTCGGGTAATGAAATCGCGTAAGCCTCCTTTAGCAGTAGTTGTCCCGGGCCGCGTTTACCGGCCGGATGCTGTGGATGCCAGCCACTCTTTTATGTTTCATCAGATAGAGGGCTTTATGGTGGATGAAAATATCCGCTTTTCGGATTTGAAGGGCGCATTGGAGGTTTTTGCTAAATCAGTTTTTGGTAAAGATATCAAGATGCGTTTTCGGCCGCATTTCTTTCCTTTTACTGAGCCGTCTGCAGAAGTGGATATTTCGTGTATTATTTGTAAAGGCAAAGGTTGTTCTGTGTGCGGCAGAAAAGGGTGGCTGGAGATCCTAGGGGCAGGCATGATTCACCCCAATGTGTTTAAACATGTAGGCTATGATGCCGAAAAATATACTGGTTTTGCCTTTGGCTTAGGCATAGAAAGAATTGCTATGCTTAAATACGGTATTGATGATATCCGGTTATTTTTTGAGAATGACTTAAGATTCTTGAGGCAATTTTAAATAAGTAGGCGGAAGAAATAAGAATAAAAGAGGGCTTAATGCTAAAACTTAACGGAATGCCAGTTAATAGTATAGAAACAACAGATTATATAAAGAAACTTCCGTCTATATATTCTATATTATTCCCCAAAGGTTATGAGATACTACCAAATACAACTGAGCTTTTCGAATTAGAATTTGCATTTTATGAGCAAAGCATAATTTCAAAAGAAGAAATCATCAAAAGAGGTGCTTTTTTTAAAAGCGTTGATAATAAGCTAACAAACCATTACATAATCTGTTCTAACAATAGTCCTCTTATTTGGGAAGGCAGATCAGAGATTACGCAAGCATATTTTAAAGAGGGAAATTTCTCTACAGGGTATGCTACCCATGGGCTTTTTCCTTATCGGGGTAAATTTCATCCTCAGTTAATAAAGGGCATATTGAATGTTTTAAAACTACAACCCGGAGATGTAGTTCTTGACCCGATGTGCGGGAGTGGAACTTTGAACGTAGAAGCATCTACAATAGGAATCGATTCAATTGGCATAGAAAAGAGTCCCTTTTGCGTGTTAATGAGTAGGGTAAAATATGAGTCGTTGAAGGTAAATAATACAACTTTATCCACTATAATTAACAACCAAAACAAAAGTTATAAAATATTAATCAAGAATAAAAGATTACCTGAAGAATTTGAATTTACGAATATCTTCGATCCGGAAAAAACTATAACTCTACTTGCCTTTTTTGATGCAATGGGATATGCAAGAAGATGCGCCAAAAGCATAGATGTTCTTTTCCCGAAAGTAATTAAAAGATATGTAGCGCAGATTACATCATTCACCGAGGCAAGAGATAAACTTAATCTGAAGATAGCCAAAGCTAGATTTGAACTTGGGGATGCAAGATCTCTCCCTATAGATAATGATTCAATCGATGGGATTATTACTTCACCGCCTTACTCATTTGCAATTGATTATGCTGAAAATGATAGGCCGCAATTAGAATATTTAGACTACGATATAGCTTCTCTTAAAGATGGAATGGTAGGGTTAAAAGGAAAAGCTCGGAAAGAAAAGCTTGATAATTATTTTGAGGATATGGATAAGGTTTTATCTGAAATGGCACGAGTTTTAAAAATCGGCAAATACGCAGTTATTATAATTGGTTCAAATGATATACAAACTGGCGGAATAAGGCTTGAAAGGAAAGTAGAAGAAATGGCCGTAAATCATTCATTTATTTTGGATCAAAAAATTATAAAACCGATAAAGGGGAT
>JAGUUJ010000002.1 GCA_020063525.1 Candidatus Omnitrophota bacterium | reverse complement strand
TTGTAGTAATCTTTAATCGAGTAGGATATTTGAAAAACAGCCTTTCGGGTTTCCCTCATACGAAGGGCACCATAATGTAGGGTTAACCTAGGTGATCTTATAACTTGAAATAATTCAATGGGTTTTAGATGCCGAGGATGGCACCTGGGGGAACGTCCCTTAATGCGGGGCTTGCTCAATATTTATATAATCTGTAAAATCTATCTTCTCGCCTAATTCCTGTTTTACTGTACGAATCCTATCAGGCACATAAGGGTGGGTTTTAAAATAAGACTTTGGCCGAAGGGGTTTTCTACGGTTTATCTCTTCTAATTTTTTCAGAAACGAAATCATACCGTGGGGGTCGTATCCGGCCAATTTCGCATAACGGCTGGCTAACTGGTCAGCGAGGAGTTCGTCTTCCCGGGAATAACCCGTCATTATCTCAGCAAAAGCAACATCCGCAGCATTGCCTACCTGGCCTGTCCCGGGTATGGGCGCTGTCAATAACCTTAATATCGAATAACCCATAATCGCCTGAAGCTTCTTTATGCTGTGCCGGGCAACAATATGGCTGACTTCATGGGCTAAAATACATGCCAATTCATCGTCATTAGCTATTTTATCGACCAGGCCTTTGTTCACGTACACAAAACCGCCGGGTAAAGAGACGGCATTTACCTCTTCATCGTCTAATACTTTAAAATGATAATCTATGTCTTTTCTATCACAGACACTAACAATCTTTTTGCCGACATCCTCTACACGTTTCTGCACTAAGAGGTCTTCCGCAAATTTATATTCCTTTTCTACCTGTTGGGCAATGGACTCCCCGATTTTTACTTCTCTGTCAGTGCTATAATAAAAAACTTCCTCTTGCTTGGTAGCTATGTTATATTCGGTGGAGCAGCCAAATAGCAAAAGGCAAAATAAAAGGATAGTGAATTTCAGCAAAGGCAGACCCATCTAATTTTCGTCCCTAATTTACTAATTTAAAGCAGCACTCTCTCCCGCCAGATACCCGGTTGAGAAGGCGGCTTGCAAATTAAACCCTCCGGTATCAGCATCTATATCTATGAGCTCACCGGCAAAATATAGCCCTTTAATCAGGCGTGACTCCATTGTGCGCGGATTTATATCCTTCAAAGAAATGCCTCCCCGCGTAACCATTGCTTCATCTATGGGCCTTGACCTGGTAATATCTAAACGCATCGCCTTAAATAAAGAAATTAAGCTCTCCCGCTCTTTCTGGGTAATCTGGCTGACTTTTTTATCCGGTAGAATTTTTGCTATATCAATAAACACATCCATTAATCTCTTAGGCAATAAAGTCTTAAGCGTATTTTTAATGGCCTTCTTGGGATTCAGCTTAAATTCTCTTAAGAGCCGGGCGCGTAACTGTTCTTTGGTTAAAGCCGGCTTTAAATCTATTTCTACATATATGGTATTGCAATCTTGTAACCAATCTACAATCTGCCCGCTCAAAGATAAAACCAAAGGCCCGGAGATACCAAAACTCGTAAATAGTAACTCGCCTATCCCAGAGTCTATCTGTCTTTTTGAATCGCTGAATCTTAAGCGGATATTTTTTAAGGTCAGTCCTTCCAATAAGCGGGGATAATGTTGCCTTGTCTCCAGTGGCACTAACCCCGGTCGTAGCGGCACTATACGGTGTCCTAATTTCTTCGCTATATCTAATCCCTCTCCGGTTGAGCCGGTAAAACGAAAAGATACGCCGCCTGTTGCCAAAATAAGCCTATCCGCGGGGATAATCTTTCCGTCTCGAAGCAATAAACCCTTTATTTTATTATCCTGCATAAAGATATCTTTCATTATGGCTTGATAGATAACTTTTACCTTATTTTTGTATAATTCTTTTTTTAAAACCTCCACAATACTATCGGACCTGTTCGTCTGTGGAAAGACGCGTAACTGCCTTTCGGTTTTTAATTTTAAACCTCTTTGTTCAAAAAACCGCATTAAATCTAAATTAAAAAATTTATTAAAGGCATCCCTTAAAAATTGGCCGTTACGGGAGAATCTTTTTATAAAGGAGTCTAAATCGCAGGCATTGGTAAGATTACAGCGGCCCTTGCCGCTTAAAAGAAGTTTTTTGCCTAAGATAGGATTTTTTTCGATGAGGGTTACGCCCTCGCGCAATTCACCGGCCCTGATTGCAGCCATCATTCCGGCAGAACCACCGCCTACCACAACTATTCTTTTTTCATTCACCTAAAATTAAACGCCCAAATCTTCAATTGTAAATATGGATTCTAACTTAAGGCCTCTCTGCGCCAAATTTTCTTTTGCACCTTCGCCTCTATCTACAATTACTATTGCCTCCAGCACATTTACGCCTATTTTATCCAATGCCTCTTTTGCTTCTACTAAAGATTTACCCGTGGTTGCTACATCATCAATCAGAATTACCGTATCCCCTTTATTTAATGCCGGGCCTTCGATTTGACGCTGCATCCCATGTTCTTTAGCACCTTTTCTGACAATAAATGTCTTGACGGCAATTTTATTGATATGGCTTAATGCGGCGATTGCACCCACAATCGGATCAGCACCTAAGGTAGGGCCGCCGATAGCATCAATACCCTTATCTTTTATCAGTTCTAAAATAATAGCTGCTACCAAGTATGCACCTTCGGGAGTCAAGGTAATTATCCTGCCATCCAGATAATAATTACTTATCTTGCCCGAAGACAAAACAAACCTTCCCTTTTTTAAAGCCTCTCTCTTAAGCAAGGCTAATAATCTTCCTTTTAGTTCTTCTTTTGCCATAGCGCAATTATTTTACTCTCGGAACCTATTCCTGTCAATTACTTTGACAAATCCTGGTTTAATTGTTATGATATGAATATGTTGCGCAAGTTCGTAAATATCCTGACGGATATTGTTTATCCTAAGACATGCCTCGTCTGCAAAAGACAGCTTAAGGCGCTAACTTGCGTAGATAATCTTGTGTGTACGCAGTGCTGGGCGAAGATTAAAAGAAATCCGCCTCCCTTCTGTCATTGTTGCGGCAGGCATCTGAAAAAGCCTATAAAGAATATCTGCCCGGCCTGCGTTAGAAAACAGCTGCATTTTGACCGCGCCTTCAGCCCTTGCGTATATGAAGGCGTGCTCAAAGAATTAATTCATGCATTTAAATATCAGGGCAAAGATTATCTGGGCCCTACCTTGACCAGATTAATGACAGAATTTATAGAAGAATACAATCTACCTATGGACCTATTAGATTTAGTCATACCTATACCGTTACATAAAGCAAGATTGCGCGAAAGAGAATTTAACCAGGCACAAATCTTAAGTAATCATATTGCCCGAAAGTTTGACAAAAAGGTTTCGCACGATAACCTCAGGCGATTACGCCTTACAAAGACACAAACCGAATTAGAAATAGACGAACGCCTTTTAAATGTCAAAGGCAGCTTCACGGCAACTAAAAAGGAAGCTCTAAAAGGTAAAAATATCCTGCTGGTTGACGATGTATTAACAACAGGTGCGACTTGTTCAGAAGCAGCCTATGCATTAAAGGACGCAGGAGCAAATATCGTATTTGTTTTAACTTTGGCTAACTAAAATAATCATGAGAATATTACGCAACTATTTCTTAAAAGAGTTTATCGGCCCTCTATTCTTGGCATTGGGCGTACTTACATTTGTAATGATCCTGGGGAACCTCATTAAGATTGCAGACCTGGTCATCAACAAAGGAGTGGATATTTTTAACGTCTCTAAACTCTTACTGTTTATGATACCGTATCTGCTTACCTATACATTGCCTATTGCCGCATTAACTGCCGTGCTTCTGTCTTTAGGCAGGCTATCCAGTGATAATGAGCTCGTAAGCATAAGGGCAAGCGGAATAAATATGTTCAGCCTGCTCTTGCCCCTGCTTGTTGTAGGTTTAATATTAAGCCTTGTTTTGGTTGTATTCAACGACCGGGTTATACCCTATGCGCATTTTGCCACAAGAAAAACCATAATGGACATAGGAGTAAAAAATCCTGCTGCTGCCCTTGAGCCGGGTATATTTATTAATTCCTTCGAAAAATATATCTTATTTATCTACCGTATAGACCAGAACAAGCTGACTAATGTTCGTATCTATGAACCTCAAGGCGAGGATAAGCCCGCGCGCACTATTGTGGCAAAAAAAGGAGAGTTTATTGCTGTGCCTGAAAAAAATATGATTAAATTAAAGCTTATGAATGGAACGTCTGATGAACCAGACCCTGAAAATCCCAGCAATTTCTATAAATTAAACTTCAAAACTTATTTTATGACTCTAAACTTAAGCCAAATGCAGGACAAAGACAAAATCGGGAAAAAACCTAAAGATATGACTATACAGGAACTAAGGAATGAAATTAAGAAAATAAAGAAAGAGGGTATTGACCCTGTGCCTTTAATTACTGAAATAAACGAAAAAATATCCCTGGCTTTCTCCTGCTTTGTGCTTATGCTTTTCGGGATACCTCTGGCAATAATTACACGCCGCCGGGAAAAGTCAATTAATTTCGGCATGGCCTTCCTTATCGTGGGCGTATATTACCTTATGCTCCTTGGCTCTGAGGCGCTGAGTATGCAGGGTAACCTTAATCCCAGGATTGCGATGTGGATACCCAATATCATCTTGGGAGCAATCGGTGCGATTTTAACCTTTAGATTATGCGCATCTTAGACCGTTATATATTAAAATCCGTATTGACTCTATTCTTGCAATGCCTGTTTACATTTCTTTTCTTATATATTATCATCGATGTATTCTCTCATTTAGACGAAATATTAAAACAAAAGGCAAGCCTTGATATGTTAGGAAATTACTATCTGGCATATTTACCTATTATATTTGTTCAGGTATCGCCTATCGCATGTCTTCTTAGCGTTTTGTACACTTTTGGCGCGTTGAATCGCAATAATGAGCTTATCGCTATGCGTTCATCCGGCTTAAACATATTCCAGATAACCAAAACTGTAATTATATTCGGGCTCATCGTTAGTGCATGCGTATTCTGGGTCAATGACAGATTTGTGCCTTCTTCTATGTCTTTGACGGAAAAAATCAAGGAACAAATGGAATCCGGTACAAAAAGGGCTAAAGAAAAAGAACGCGAAGCCATTACCAATCTTTCTGTGTACGGTTTAAAAAACAGGCTTTTTTTTGTGAATAAGTTTTCTCTTGCCACAAACACGATGGAGCGCATAATTATATTAGAGCACGATGAAAAACAAAACATAACTAAAAAAATTGTGGCAAACAAGGGGGTCTATAAAGACGGCCTGTGGACGTTTTACCAATGTATAACTTATCATTTTGATGAAAATGTCCAGATGAAAGAAGAACCGCGATATTTAGAAGAAGAAGTAATGGATATACCGGAGACGCCGTATGATTTTTTACACCAAATGCTGCATCCGGATTTCATGACCATCTCCCAGCTTAAGGACTACATCTGGAGATTGTCTAAAAGCGGCGCTACCACTGTAATAAGGAATCTCAAAGTAGACCTTTATCAGAGGTTCGCCTCACCGACGACAAGCATAATTATTATTCTTCTGGGGATACCTTTCTCGATGATGATGAAAAAACGCGCTACGGGGATGTCTTCGGTAGGTTTATCAATTATGGTGGGATTTTTATACTATGTGCTTAACGCTGTAAGTATTGCTTTGGGTAAAGCAGGAATCCTCATCCCGGCCCTGGCAGCTTCTTTAAGCCACATCCTCGCCCTTATATCCGCAATATATTTCATAGAGACTCTTCCATGAGAGCGCTGAAAAATCTGAGATTGCTGCATTGTTTAGGATTTTTTCAGCAATCTCAATGAAATTTCTTGACAAAGAATAATTTAATGCTATACTTTCTCTCGATATGGAAATAAATGAATTCCAGCGTAAATTGTATGCAGAAAAACTACTAGACCTGGCTAACCTAGCTTTGGTAGCTTTAACCTTTGCCTCGTTCTTTGCGCCAAGTTTCAAAGTAGGTTTAGCATTAAGCGGAATTGCCTTAACCATAATATTTCTATTCATTAGCCATTCTATCTCAAAAGGAGTGTAGCTATGGTATATGGAATCGCTGCCCTTTTCGCCGCCGCCATTTTCTGGGCTGTATTTGTCTATGTGGGCACACATAAACACCATCCGGTTAAACACTAAACGCCCCACCCTTCCCCCATTAATTTCCCGATGAGGCGGGGTGTCCCAATCCCTTTCTTATGTCAAAAAGCCTGCTTAAATCCCCAATCGAAAGGGACATTGTAAAAATAGAACCGCCCCATTATTTTTTCTCAATAACAGTTGACTTATAACCATTCATATGATAAACTTTGCTCGGAGGTGAAAAATGCCAGAATATTTAATCCCCATATCAATTGAGCACTTAGAAGAAGGCGGATATTTAGCTACAAGCTCTGTTCTCCGGGGCATTATCGCCCAAGGCCGTACCGTCGCTGAGACAATAGAAATAGCCGAAGATGTGGCACGAAGGCTCATTGAGTCGCGCATTGAACGTAATGAAGCTATACCTAAAGAGTTAATTTCCAAGAAACTACCGCCGGATAAATTTGATACCCAAATTCCTGTCCTTGTAGAAAAATGAGTCGGTTGCCATCCCTTAAGCCAATCGAAGTCATCCGTAAATTGCGCAAAGCAGGTTTTATCTTCGACCGTTACGCCAAAGGCAGTCATGAAATCTGGTTTAACCCCTCCGCTCATCTTTACACGGTTGTGCCCAATCATCCCGGAAAAGACGTACCAAAAGGAACGCTACGTGCAATCATCAAAGAGGCTGGGCTCACCGTTGAAGAGTTCAATCGTCTGTAATTAATAATTAATCAAAATGCGGACTGTCCCAATCCCTTTCTTATGTCGTAGATTTATCTCGGATCTCATTTATTTATGATGGGTTATGTAAAGCGTCTAGGATCCTTTAACGTTTAACTTGTAGGCTCCCGGATCCGTCGTCCCAATGCCTACATTGCCGTTATCCAAGACCACTAATCTATCGGTAGGTGTGGAATCATAGAAAAACAAAGCGCTGATAACCACAATGAGAACTCCTGTTAGGCCCATTTTCTTTATTCTCTCTTTAAACATCTATCCCCTCCTTGTAAATAAAAAGC
>JAGUUJ010000053.1 GCA_020063525.1 Candidatus Omnitrophota bacterium | reverse complement strand
CCTGACCGTCAGTTAGCCATAGACACAAGCCTTAATAGCTTTGAAAAAGCCAAGTAAAACATATGCCTCCCAGAGAAAAATATCTCAGATTAGGTGAACTCCTTATTAAAGAAGGCATTATCACTCAAGCCCAGTTAGAAAAAGCGCTCAATATTCAGAAGCAGGAAGGCGGCCGCTTAGGCGAGATACTTGTTAAATTGGGCATACT
The DNA here is from genome assembly GCA_020063525.1 of Candidatus Omnitrophota bacterium. GTDB lineage: Bacteria > Omnitrophota > Gorgyraeia > Gygaellales > Profunditerraquicolaceae > UBA1562. The sequence goes on along the minus strand of JAGUUJ010000053.1, from coordinate 2,979 downwards.
TAAGGAGGACCAGGCAGTAGCAACTTTAGGCAAGCAGCTGAATATTCCTTATTTTAATCTGGGCACTGAATTAAAACCGGCAGCGGACCAGAACTTAGAGCAGCTCATTTCCAAAGATTTTGCACTGAGAAATACAGCGCTTCCTTTATCGCGCACTTTAAGATCGCTGACAGTGGCAATGTCTGATCCCTTGGACCTTATCCTCATCGATAATTTAAGAAAACTGACGGGCTGCGAAATAAATCCGGTAATCGCCGCAAGGTCTGACATTACCAAGGCAATTGAAAATTTCTATGGCAAATCTAAGATGTTCGAAGAAGCAGTTGAGGCCTCTTACGTAAATATTACCGGCATCTCTGATTTTGATGAGGCAGAACTTGCTGACCAGGAGTTGAGCCTTGATAAGCTTATTGCCCGGGCTGAAGAGGCGCCGGTGGTTAAATTAGTTGATTTGATTATTCGCCAGGCTATTGACGAACGCGCATCCGATATTCACATTGAGCCATTTAAAGATAGGACATCATTAAGATACCGTATAGATGGCAAATTATACGAAATACCGCCGCCGGCCAAACAACTGCACCTGCCGATTATTTCCCGTATAAAGATATTGAGCAAATTAGACATTGCCGAGAAGCGCCTTCCGCAGAACGGAGCGTTCTTAGTAAAGTTGGAAGACCGGTCTATAGACCTAAGAGTATCTACAATTCCTACCATATATGGCGAGAAGGTGGTTATGAGAATACTTGATAGAAGCGGTGTAGTTTTAGATCTGGACCGGATGGGCTTTGAAGCTAAACAGCTTGAGCAGATTCGCCGCGCTATAAATATGCCTTATGGCCAGGTGCTATTAACAGGGCCCACGGGCAGCGGAAAGACAACCACATTATACGCCATATTAAACGAGATAAAGAGTCCCACAAAGAATATCATTACTGTTGAGGATCCTGTTGAATACAGATTAGACAGCGTTAATCAAGTCCAGGTAAAACCGGATATAGGGCTTACTTTTGCTAATGCCTTGCGTAGTTTCTTAAGGCAGGACCCGAATATAATATTAGTAGGCGAGATAAGAGATTTAGAGACTGCGCAAATTTGTATTCGCGCGGCCTTAACCGGCCATTTAGTGTTTAGCACATTACATACCAATGATGCGCCTTCGGCAATAAGCCGGCTTATTGATATCGGCATTGAGCCTTATATGGTTGCGCCTTCATTAGCATTAGTTGTCGCGCAGCGCCTGGCCAGGAAATTATGCCCTGATTGTAAAGAGGCATATGAACCTACTGTGGAACAAACAGGGGCAGTCAAAATTAAAGCGGATTTAATCTACAGGCCAAAAGGCTGCGCTAAATGCGGCCAGCTTGGTTATCGGGGAAGGATTTGCATTGCCGAGGTTATGGTAATAAATGAACGGATACGCGATTTGATTAGCCAGGGAGCTTCATTTCAAAAGATAAGAGATGCTGCTAAAGAAAGCGGAATGAGTACGCTCTATGAGTCGGGATTGAAAAAAGTTGAAGACGGGACCACCTCCTTAGAAGAAGCGCTTTCGCTCACCATAGGAATAGAGTAATGCCGAAATTTACTTATATAGCCAGGGATAGCAAAGGTACGAAGATTACGGGTTCCGAAGAAGCTTCTTCCCAGGAAGAAATAATCAGCCGGCTTCAGTTAAGAAATTTGGTGGTAGTAAATGTTACCCCTGAACTTAAAGAAGAGGCTGTTACCGCTACGCTCCAGGCATCAGGTGAGCAACGAAGGTTTCGGCATTATGGCGTTACTGGCGATGATTTAGTAATTTTCTCCCGGCAATTAGCTACTCTATTAGGTGCGGGAGTGACTATTTTAAAGGGTTTGGATATAATTTCCAAGCAGGTAAACAGCCGTAAATTTTATAATGTCTTGCAAGAATTGCAGAAGCATATGGAGGCGGGCTTAAGCTTCCACGAAGCTATGTCCAAATATCCAAATGTATTCTCAGAATTATGGATTAATTTAGTAGAAAGCGGCGAGGCAAGCGGAAATTTGGCAGCGGTTCTGAACCGCCTGGCCAGTTACTTAGAAAGGAGAGCGGCATTTAAAAGAAAGATCATATCCAGCCTTATGTATCCTGCTATACTAATGGTCGTCGGCATAGGCGCCCTCCTCTTTTTAACCATAAAGATCATTCCTACTTTTGCTGAGTTATTTAAAGGATTCAATGTAAAGCTGCCTTTTCTTACGCAGATGCTTATCCAAATAAGTTATTTTATGAGAAAAGGTATCTTTGGTATAATAGGCACGATTGCTGCGCTCTTTTTTATATTTAGAAGATATGTTAAGACAAAGGCAGGCAGAAAGAGATTTGAGCAGTTACAGTTTAAATTACCTTTATTCGGTGAATTCTTTCGTTCTTTAGTCGTCGAAAAGTTTTCTTCAGGGATGTCTACATTGATTGAAAGCGGCGTCCCCCTTTTATATTCGTTAGAAATAACCGAACACAGCGTAAGCAATTCCGTTATGGCAGGAATTATACGAAAAATCAAAGAAGATGTGCGCGAAGGAAAGCCCCTAAACAGCAGTTTAGATAAGAGCGGATTTTTTGAACCTATGGTCGTACAAATGGTGGCCATCGGAGAAGAGATTGGTGAATTGCCCCAGATGTTTAAGCGTATAAATACATTCTATGAAGAATACACCGAGACATTCTTAGCGCGATTTACTGCTATGTTCGAGCCGATTATGCTTATATTTATGGGAATGATTATTGGCATTATGGTAGTAGGTATGTTTTTGCCCATATTCCAGATTGCCCAAATTGGCGGTGGTTAGCAGAAATTATATTAGATTCTTCGGCACATTGCCTCAGAATCAAGGAAAAGTCTCATTAATGAGACTTTTCCTTGACATAAAGAACAAGGTTGATATAATAAAGTAAATTTACGTAATATACAAAATGGAAGGGGGCTGACGAATGAAAAAAGGTTTTACGCTGTT
>JAGUUJ010000011.1 GCA_020063525.1 Candidatus Omnitrophota bacterium | reverse complement strand
TAATTCCAAAAATAAATATCCCGGTAATAAAAATCACTGATATTTTCTTAAACATTTCTTCCTCCTACTCTCTAATTAGTTAATTTACTCAATTTCTTTTCTTCTTTCCAGGAATAGAGGGTTGGCACAATAAACCAGGTAATCATTTCAATAGTCATACCGCCGATAGAGGGAATCGCCATCGGCTGCATTACTTCGGCACCTGTTCCTTTTAAAAACATAATCGGTATAAGTGCGACAATAGTGGTAATTGTAGTCAGGAATGCCGGGCGGATCCTTCCTAAACCGGCATGGACAGTGGCTTCAATAACATCCTGACGGCTCTTTATCTTATCCCGGCGTTCCTTAAATACATCGTCAAGATAGGTAGTGATTAACACTCCGTCATCAACTGCAATGCCGAAGAGCGCAATAAAGCCCACCCAGACCGCAACAGAGAAATTGAATCCCGAAAAAGCCAGAAGCCAGACCCCCCCTGCCAGAGTTACAGGAACAGCGGTAAAGATAAAGACGGATTTTATGATCGAGCGGAAATTCATATAGATAAGCATAAAATTAATCAGCAGGCTTATGGGTAGAAGCACGGCTATCTTTTTCTTGGCGCGCACCTGGTTTTCAAACTGGCCTGACCACTGCAGGAAATATCCTTGAGGAAGCTTTATCTTTTCTGCCACCACCTTGGATGCCTCCTCCACAAAACCCACCATATCCCTGCCGCCGCGCACATTCATCAAAACATAGGCGCGCAATAACCCGTTTTCGGAGTTAATCATTGCCGGACCGGTGACAAAATAAATATCTACCAATTGGCTAATGGGAATCTGCGCTCCGTCCTTAGTGGAAACGAGCACGCGGCGAAGCGCATCAATATTATCGCGCAGTTCCCGGGCATAACGCACGCGCACCGGATAACGCTCTCTTCCTTCTACGGTAGTGGTAAGGTTCTCTCCGCCAATAGCCATCTCAATTACATCCTGCACTTCACGGATAGATATTCCGTAACGCGCAAGCTGCTCTCTTTTTATCTTGAACTCAATATAGGGCTTACCGACAATCTTCTCAGAATATAAATCTACCGCTCCGGGGATAGTTTTAACTACATTTTCTACTTCAGTAGCAATTTCTTCAATTTTTTGTAAATCCGGCCCAAAAACTTTAACTCCTACTGAGGTCCGTATCCCGGTTGCCAACATATCAATGCGGTTGACAATGGGCTGGGTCCAGATATTGGAAACACCGGGTATTTGCAAAGCCGCATTCATCTCCTGGATGAGCTTGTCTTTAGTCATTCCTTTGCGCCACTGGCTCTTGGGTTTTAAGGTGATGATGGTCTCAAACATTTCTACCGGCGCAGGGTCAGTGGCGCTCTCTGCGCGGCCGACTTTTCCCACCACAGTTTCTATTTCCGGAAAGGACTTGATAATCTTATCCTGTATCTGGATAACGCGGATTGCCTCAGTTAAAGAAACCGATGGACGCATCACCGGCATAAACAGGATTGAGCCCTCGTCAAAAGGCGGAAAAAATTCGCGTCCGATGCGCGGGGCAAACCAAAACCAACCCATACTTAAAGCAGTAATTATTATCAAAGCCAAAAAGGACTTTATTTTTTTAGGAAGGATGAATAACAGAGTTCCGATGACAATAATTAAAAATATACTGATAGATACGATATCTTTGGGAAAGATAAAAGCCAAACTTGTAATCAGCACAGTTGCCGGAATAAGCAAAAATGTTACCCGGTGATTCAGGCACCAGCGTAAAATCTTCTCGTAATAATGCTGCAGCCCTTTTACCAGAGGGTTTTCTTCCGGCGGCCGCAGCCTGCCTTTTAAGAAATATAGAGCTAGGACAGGCGTAAGGGTTAAGGCCACAACTACTGAAGCAAGCAGGACAAGGGTCTTGGTATAGGCTAAGGGATTGAAGAGCTTTCCTTCTTGCGACTCCAAGGCAAATACTGCCAAAAAAGAAACCACGGTAGTTAGAACAGCAGTCATTACTGCTGAGCCGACTTCACTGGCAGCAGCAAACACAACTTCAAGACGGGTCTTTAACCCTTTCTTTATATCTTCAGCATGGATAATCAACCGGCGATAAGCATTCTCCGTCATTATAATACCCATATCCACTAATGTTCCGATGGCAATAGCAATTCCGGATAAAGACATAATATTGGAATCAATTTTTAAATAATACATTACGATAAAAGCCATTAATACTGAAAAGGGTAAGGCAAGGCAGATCATTATTCCTGCCCAGATGTGCGCTAAAAACGGCACGACTACCGCCATAGTAATAATTATCTCTAAGATTAAGGCCTCGCGTAAAGTCCCGATAGTGCGGTGTATCAGCTCTGTGCGGTCATAAAAGGGAACTATCTTGACACCCGGAGGTAACCCCTTTTCAAGCTCCTTAATCGCCTCTTTTACGCGATGGATTACCTGCATGGCATTCTCGCCGTAACGCATCAACACTACTCCGCCTACTGCCTCCTGGCCATCCTTATCTAATGCCCCGCGCCTAAACTCCGGGCCTAACTGCACAACAGCAATATTCTTTACTGTTACCGGCACGCCGTTATACTCACCCAGCACAATATTCTCAATATCCTCTAAAGATTTAATAAAGCCCAGGCCGCGGATGATATATTCCATGGCATTATTCTCAATTACCTTTGCGCCTACATCAATATTGGATTTCTTTACTGCCTCCATTATTTCGCCAAGATGCACGTTGTAGGCAAGCATCTTATTGGGGTCAATATCTATCTGATATTGCTTGACAAAACCGCCGATAGAAGCAACCTCAGAAACTCCCTGCACGCTGTTTAGCTGATAGCGAATAAACCAATCCTGTAAGCTCCTTAACTGATCGATGCTATAGCCTTTGCCTTCCACTGTATACCAGAATACCTGGCCCAGGCCCGTGGCATCAGGCCCTAATACAGGCACAACTCCCATAGGCAGGCGTTGAGAAGCAAGATTTAATTTCTCTAAAACCCGTGAACGCGCCCAATAATAATCAACATTGTCTTTAAAAATAAGATAGACTTCTGAAAAACCAAAAGCAGATGAAGCGCGGATAGTCTTAACACCCGGTACTCCACGTAAGGAAACTGAAAGCGGATAGGTAATCTGGTCTTCTACATCTTTTGCTGAGCGGCCCGGCCACTCAGTATAGACAATAACCTGTTTTCCACCGATATCAGGTATGGCATCAACCGGGATATTGGTAATTGCCCAAACGCCCCAGAAGAACATTGCAATATAGACCACAAAAACCACAAAGGGCGTACGTAAACAGTAGGAAATTAGTTTATTAATCATAATTTATTCCTGTTATTAATGACGGTGCTCTGTCTTGATCTCCCCTTTTTTCTGCGCTTGGCCTTCCTCCTTTATCTCAGTAGCTCCACCCCATAATGCTGACATCCCACCGGTAAGTTGGCTTTGAGAGTCAATTAAAAAATTTCCGGTCGTAACTACTATCTCATTTTCCTTTAGCCCTTCTATCACCGGGAAAAATTTCCTTTCCTTACCATCAATTATTGCTATTGCCTCAGAACCAAGTTTTACGACTTTCGCTTTAAATTGGCCTTTACCAAAATCTATATATACAATCTTTCTTATACCTGTATCCAAAACCGCTTCTTTAGGAACCGCTAATTTTTCGCCTAAATCAATATGAATTAAGGCATCGCCGTACATATTCGGTTTCAACTGGCCTTTTGGGTTATCTATCTGCGTACGTGCCCGGACACTACGCGTATTCATATCTAAAACAGGATCAATGGCAATTATTTTCCCGCTAAATTCTTCACCCGGATAAGCGATGACTTCTAAAATAATATGATCGCCTACTTTTACTGAACCTAAGTCATATTCGTATATGGTCAGATATGCCCAAACATAGGGACTTAGGGCATCTGAAATTAATAAGGTACGGTCGGATTCTATTTTAGTTTTTAACTCTTCAATTTGTTCATCGCTTAAACCCTGTAGCTTTAACTTAAATGTAGCTGCTAAAGCCAAGGCCTCCAATCTTTCACTGATTTCTGAAGACTGATTAGATTTTATAGCTTCTTTAGTCTTGTAAGCCTGGATAAATTCTTGCTCTGCTTTATACAGCTCTGGATCATAAACAATCTTGGCTACAGTACGAATCATACGCATTAATGGCCTAGATACAATGGCTTCGGTTTTAACTCCGATTAACTGCTGCTGGCTCTGGCTTATCTTTACAACCGATTCTTGGGCTGGCTCTCTCTCTTCTTCTTCATACACAGGAATATAATCCATCCCCATTGAATCTTTCATAAAAGTAGGAGAGGTAATAGCGGGGTTCATAGGATTACGGTAGTACAATATTTTTCTTTCTCTTTTTTTATCTTCTGCGTGCGTTTGCTGCGCGGGATATAAAAATATACCCAGCACCAAAAATAAAATTGTAAATCCCATTATATTTTTCATTGTCTTCTTTTTCATCTCTTCACCTCTTTTAACTCTAAACCTACTGTGCGCTCTAAGTCTGCCAGATTCATATTATATTCAACTAATGCCTGATAATAATCCGTCTTTGTCTCAATTAACATCCTCTCGCTATCTAACAGCATCATTATATCGCCTTTGCCCGCACGATAAGAAGAAAGCGAAGATTCAATGGAATTCTCTAATAAAGGTATCTGATTATTCTTATATAAATTAATCTTATTTTTGGCAATCGCTACCTTTGTGGCTAAATCTTTGGTTTCGGATAATGCCTTATTCTTCATTCCTTGATAAGCCGCTTCTGCCTCTTCCAGATTGGCAATTGCTTCTTTCACCTCATAGCGCTGCTTTGTCCAGAACCAGAAAGGCACGCTAAATGACAGCATTAAGTCCCAAAGGCCAAATGAGCCGGTGCCAAGGCCGCGCAAAACTATGCCTGACATCAAATCCGGCAGGAAACTCTTCTTTGCCAAAGATTTGGCGTACTTATTCTTTTCGATGGCATAAGAAAAAATCAGCAGCTCCGGCTGATTTTCTAAGGTAAGCTTGTATAAAGAATTTATATCTTCTTCAAAAGTCGCGTTTCCTGACAATACCGGCATGCCTAAGGCGGCTTCGGGCTCTCTATTTAATAAAGCATTGATACGTGTCTCTTTAGAGGACTTCTCCTGTTTTAAATTTGTAATAATATTAGTTAATCTGACAATCTCAAGATCTATTTTAAAGAGTTCTTCCTGCGCAGTATCGCCCACAATATATTTTGCTTCCGCAATTTTTGCAATATTCTCCAGAAATATCAGGCTCTCTTCGTTTAACTCTATCTCTTTATACTTCAGAAATAAATCATAATAGGCCTTTTTTATTTCATTTATAACCTCTAATTCTTTATCTTTGTAGTCTGAAGCGAACATCTGTGATTCGACAATAGCAATCTTGCCCTTCAATGGCAACTTGCCGAAGAAAGGGAACATTTGAGTTATAGAAAGCATCCTGTCTTCAGCCATGGTTTTATCTAATTTTATTGTGCCGCGGGGTATTTTCTCGAATGTCACTCCAACAGTAGGATTGTCTAAGGATTTTGCCTGAGGAACCCTTGATAAAGAAGCATCCCAGCGCTTCTTGGCTGCCTGAATCTCGGGATTATTTTCCCTGGCTTCTTTAATAAGGGGGCCTAAAAAGAGTGCCTCGGCAGCATATGATACGCCGTAGTTTAAGAAAAACGAAGTTACCAAAAACAGGATAAAAATTTTCTTTGGCATCTTTAGGAAACCTTCCTGAATCTGGAAATAAGCTCGATTACCTCACTTATCTTCTTCTCTTTCTCTGTTTCAGATTTTCCTTTTAAAGCACTCACTACGCAACCGTTAATGTGTTTTTTAAAGACCTCATTTTCCACCCTATAGAGAGCACCGACAACAGAATGGATCTGGGTAATAATATCCACGCAGTACCTTTTTTCTTCAATCATCTTCTGTACGCCGCGGATCTGGCCTTCAATCTTTCTTAAAAATTCCAATTGCTCCTGATGGGTAGTCAGTTGTTTCATCTGTCTCCTCCTGGTCTCAATCTAAGTATACCATACCCCCCTACCCTATGTCAAGTATAAATTGTAATACCCTCCCTGCTTAAGCCTGTTTATAATCAGGTAACAATGAAACCTATTGTGCTTCTATCAACTATTTTTAAACAATTCTATTCTCGGAAAAATTAGGAATGGTAAAACTGACAAAAAGGCATTATGAGGATAAAATCTTTTTTATCTCATCTATGGTGGGAATCTTACCTGAAGTCTTAACCTGGCTGTCTAATTTTTGGCAGAATTACCTATACAGAGAAATAAAACTTTTTTCTTATCTATAATATCTTCTCCAATAATTAAAACCAGTTTTTTGTCTTTAAACAGATTCTAACCGGCATAAGCATAACGGGTACCTCAATCAAGACCCCGACAACAGTCGCAAGCGCCGCGCCCGAAGAAAGGCCGAATAACAAAGTAGCGGTAGCTATAGCAACCTCAAAGTGATTACTTGCTCCGACCAATGCCGAAGGAGCCGCGTCCCTATAGGGCAATTTGAGCCACTTGGCCAAGCCATAGCTAATGGCAAAAATCAAACATGTCTGAATAAAAAGAGGAATAGCGATCAATAAAATCACCTGAGGTTGATTGATAATGAGTTCTCCCTTAAAAGAAAACAAAAGGACTAGCGTCAAAAGAAGCGCTGAAATAGAAACGGGTGTCAGGTAATGCAAAAACTTTTCTTCAAACCACTTTAATCCTTTCTTGGCGATAATCTGCTTGCGGGAGTAATATCCTAATAACAGAGGCAAGCCAACATATATAATCACTGACAATACAATTGTCTGCCAAGGAATCGGCATTTTGTTGACGCCAAGAAGCCATCCGCCAAGCGGAGCATAGAGAAAAAGCATTGTGAGGGAATTAATAGCTACCATTACCAGTGTATGCCCGTCGTTACCTTTGGCCAAGTGCCCCCAAATAAGCACCATTGCCGTGCAGGGAGCAATTCCTAATAAAATACAACCGGCAATATAAAACCTGAACAACTCCACCTGCGCACCGCCTTTAACAATTTCCGTTCCCGGAAGCCATCCTTTAAACAGAACGCCGATAAATAACGCGGCGATCGCAAGCATGGTAAAAGGCTTTATGCACCAGTTGACAAAAAGCGTAAGTATTACCGGCTTAGGCGTCTTACCGGCTTTAATCACCTCGGCAAAATCAATTTTTACCATAATAGGGTACATCATAAAGAACAGGCAAACCGCAATCGGTATAGACACCTGATAAATCGATAAGCTATCCAATATAACAGCTACGTCCGGAAAAAATTTCCCAAAGAGGACCCCTACCCCGATGCAGGCAAAAACCCAAACAGTCAGGTATTTCTCGAAAAAACTTAAGCGGCGTTCCTCGTGGACAACTCTTTCCATATCTTCATCCTTTCACTGACTATCCTTAAAAAACACCCAACGCCCAACATAATAATGCCTCCTATTTTGAGATGATCTTCTTAATATCATCCTTGCTCAACACCTTTCCAGCAGATACCACGGTGCCGTCTACCGCAAGCGCCGGAGTCATCATCACGCCGTATTCCGTAATCTTGCCGATATCCGTTACTTTCACGATTTCAGCGCAGATGTTCAACTCTTTTGCCGCTGCTTCGGCATTTGCGGTTAATTGCTTGCACTTCGGACAACCTACACCTAAAATTTCTATCTTCATTTTTGCTCTTTTAATTAGCGGGTTTAACCGCATGAATTTTTATACTTACTACTGAATGCTTTATTTTCTTCAAATCAAATTGTGCTATGGCAGAATTTTTCATTACTGCCTGAGCAGTTGCATCATTGACCATTGCTTCGAACGGATAATTCGCCTGGCTTACGACTTTTATATCTCTAAAACCTGCTTCCTTCATAAACTTAAGGTAATC
>JAGUUJ010000106.1 GCA_020063525.1 Candidatus Omnitrophota bacterium | reverse complement strand
TTTAAGAAAAGGCAGCATTAAAGATGCCTTGGAAAGTTTTTTTCCGAAAATCAGAGAAATTAAGGCAACTAATCCAGAATACTTAGCTAAATGCGCTAAGTGTTTCTTAAAAGGACTTTGCGAACAGTGCCCGGGTAAGTCCTGGGCAGAGCACGGTACTCTGGATACGCCAGTTGAATATTTATGCGACATTGCGCATGCTCAAGCGCGCTATCTGGGGTTAATAAAAGATAACGAGAAGGCCTGGGAAGCGGATAACTGGAAAGAGAGGATAAGGAGTTTTTGCGAAAAGGAGGCAACATATAATGGAAGCGCAAGTTGACTTAAATAGCATTTATGCCCCTTCAGAGGATGTGGTGGCCCGGGATGTCCACGGAGAGTTTATAATCATTCCGATGACCTCTGGTATTGGGGACTCAGATGATGCGATATTCTCGCTTAATGAGTTTGGCAGGGCGATCTGGGATAAGTTAGATGGCAAAACAAGCTTAAAGGAAGTAGCTCGTGCTTTGGCCTTGCAGTTTGAAGGCGATACTACAGAAATAGAAAATGATGTCTTAGGCCTGGCAGAAGAGCTCTTAAAGAGAAAGATGATTATTAAGGCCTAAAGAGGATGACTATGGAAGATGAAAGAAAGGTTGAGCTCGATACAGTTTACATCCCTTCAGAAGATATGCTGGTAAAACAGATTCAAGGAGAATTTGTAATAATCCCATTAAGAAGAGGTGTGGCTGATTTAGAAGATGTGTTTTTTAAACTTAATGAAGATGCTAAAGCTATGTGGGATAAGTTAGATGGTAAGAAAACCCTAAAAGAGGTGGCCCAGGAGTTAATTTTGGAATATGACGCAGCATTAGAGCTGATTGAAAGAGAATTATTGGAATTGGCAGAGGAGCTTTTAAAAATGGGGATGCTGGTCAGTGTTAAAAGAGCTCGAGCCTGATTTATGCCAGAATAAGCAGGAATTCTATATTTCCGGAGCGGCAACAATTGAACTCATCCAAGCTGCCCTTGCTAAAGGTGCGCTTTTCCGCTTTAAGGTTAAAGGTTTTAGTATGTCTCCCTTTCTTCAGGATGAAGATATAGTTACGCTTTCGCCGCTTTGGCGTTCGGCAGTTGGTTTAGGAAAACCTGTGGCTTGCGTCTGCCCTGCGCATAAAAAACTTGTGGTGCATCGCATAGTGGCCAGGAAAAGGAATCGCTACCTGATAAAAGGCGATAACTGCCGCCAGCCGGACTGCCTCGTGGATAAAGAAGATATCTTAGCTTGCGTAATTAACATAGAGCGGAAAAATAAAACTGTTTTTTTTAGTTTAGGCCCTGAGCGCATAATTATTGCTTTTTTAAGCAGAAATGGGTTGTTGCCTACGGGTTTGTTTTTGTGGCGGTTAATCCCAAAACCTTTAAGGAGATTTATAAAATGCAGGATTCTTTCGTAGAGCCGCTTAAGTTGCTGGAATTGCCTGTTTGGGAGAAGATTAAAAACGAAAGAAGGCTTATTTCCTTTGATTTGGAAATTACTGCCCGCTGCAATAATAATTGCCGGCATTGCTATATAAATTTACCCGCTAAAGATAAACGGACAAAGGAAAAAGAGATGTCTTTAGCTCAAATAAAAAATATAGTTGAGCAGGCAATTGAATTAAGGGCCTTGTGGTGCCTTATTACCGGAGGCGAACCTTTATTGAGAGAGGATTTCTTTGATATTTACCTGTATTTAAAAAAGAAAGGGCTTTTGATTTCGGTCTTTACCAATGCCACCTTAATTACCGAAGAGCATATTAAATTTTTTAAAAGGTATCCTCCGCGCGATATTGAAGTGACAGTATATGGCGTTACTGAAGAAACCTATGAGAAAGTAACCAGAAACCCCGGCTCCTGCGATGCTTTTATGGATGGTTTGGAGCTTTTGCTTAAAAACAAGGTCAAGGTCCGCCTTAAGGCAATGGCTCTGCGTTCAAATGTCCATGAATTAACCGCCATTTCTCAATTTTGCCGGCAAAGGACCAAGGATTATTTCCGTTTTGACCCGTTTTTGCATCTTCGTTTTGACGCTGATATAAAAAGAAACGAGGAAATAAAATCTGAACGGCTTCTTCCTAAAGAGATAGTTACAATTGAAAAGAATGACCCTGAGCGCTTTCAGGCTTTGGAAAAAGGCTGTGACGGGCTTATTAATCCTGATTTCGCGCATTTTGGCTGCGACCATCTCTTCAACTGCGGCACAGGTAATGGCAGTTTTACTGTAAGTTACGACGGTTTTTTCCGGCTCTGCTCTTCGCTTTGGCATCCGGATTGCATTTATGACCTTAAAAAGGGGATGCTTGCTGAAGCATGGCATAAATTTGTGCCCCAAGTACGGGGGATGCGTTCAAAAAGAGATGATTTTTTAAAGAAATGCCGGGTTTGCCCTATAATTAATCTATGTATCTGGTGTCCGGCGCATTCCTATTTGGAAACCGCAGAATTAGATAACCCGGTTGATTATTTTTGTAAAGTAGCCCATGCCCGCAGCGAATCGCTCGCCCCCCAATTCCGACCCAGTATTGCAACCCAACCATAATGCCAGTTTTTAATTGACCCGTTTGTTTTCTGGTGTATAATAGGGTTTTATTCAGAGGGCGGCTAGGTTCGATTTTAAGAGATGGTTAAAGAAAATGTCTACGGAATAAGGCAGCGGATTCTTAAGGTTTGCTCTAAAATTAATCAGGACCCAAGCAAAATAACGATAGTCGCTGTAAGTAAAGGTAGAACCATTGAGCAGATGAAAGAGGTAGTTGATGCAGGTATGACCAATATCGGCGAGAATAGAGTCCAGGAAGCCATTTTGAAATATAATAACCTAACACCTTCCGCCGAAGGCGGATCCCTGCCCGTCCGGCAGGCGGGCGCCTACGGCGGAAACACCCAATACCTAACATCTATAAAGTGGCATATGGTCGGTCACTTACAGACTAATAAAGTAAAAGATGCGGTAAGAATCTTTGACCTGATTCAGTCTGTAGATAGCGTGCGCCTTGCAGAAGAAATTGACAAACAGGCGGATAAGATAAATAAAATTCAGGATATTCTCATTGAAATAAAAACATCTCCCGAGGAGAGTAAATTTGGGTTAAAACCCGATGAAGCAATTAAGGTTATAACAGAAATTACTAAATTTAAAAATATAAACATAAAAGGTCTGATGACCATTGCACCGGTTGTAGATAGTCCTGAAAAAACCCGACCATATTTTAGAATGTTACGAGAACTAAAGGATGAAATTGGTAAATTTGGGATTTGGGATTTGGGATTTGGGATTTTATCTATGGGTATGACCGATGATTTCGAAATTGCTATTGAGGAAGGCTCTAATATGGTAAGACTGGGCAGGGCGATATTTGAATAATATGAAGAAAAATATCGGCATAATCGGATTTGGCAATATGGGCTCAAGCATTGCTGAGGGCATTAAATCTAAATATAAAGTCTGGGTTTTTGATAAAGATAAAGGGAAAACCAAGCGCCTTACGGGCATAAATGTCGCCGTTAGTATTTTAGACTTAATAAAAAATACAGATGTCGTTATATTAGCGGTAAAACCTCAGGATTTTGATGTAGTCTTAAATGAAATTAAGAGTTATGTGAAAGGGAAATTAATTATTTCCATAGCTGCCGGGATTAATACGGCATACATTGAGAAATTCTTGGGTAACGCCAGAACAGTCAGGGCAATGCCAAATATAGGGGCGAAGATCGGTAAATCAGTAACTTGTTTATGTAAAGGAAAATCAACCTCAGATAAAGACTTGAGAGTTGCTAAAGAAATATTTAAATATATAGGTAAAATTCAGGATTTAAGCGAAGATAAAATGAATGCCGCTACTGCAATTTCTGGAAGCGGTCCTGGTTATTATTTTAATGAGATTGAATCTAATCCGCAAGTATATAAAAATAATAATTCTGAGTTTCAGAAAGATTTTATTGTGCGTTTAAAAAAAGCCGCCAAAAGTCTAGGTTTTTCTGAGCAAGAGGCGCATTTTTTAGCCCGTTGGACTGTAGTTTATAGCGATTTACTGCTTAAACAAACAAGACTATCCCCGGGCCGATTAAAGAAACAAGTAATTTCTAAAGGTGGTACTACTGAAGCAGCCTTAGAGGTATTGCATAGAGGCGGAACTCTCGTTGAGGCAGTTAAAGCAGCGGTTAAGCGTGCAAGGGAATTATCAAGGAGGTAGTATGCCACGCATAGGTATTATCGGAGGCAGTGGTTTATATAAAATTGAAGGGATTAAAGATGTAAAAGAAATCTCTGTTACTACTCCTTTCGGTAAGCCTTCAGGAAAATTCATTTTAGGGGCGCTGGAAGGCAGAGAGGTTGTATTCGTGCCGCGCCACGACGTAGGCCACCGTATACCACCCAGCCACATAAATTACCGGGCAAATATATTCGGCATGAAAAAGCTCGGCGTTGAACGTATTATTTCTGTTACTGCCTGCGGAAGCCTTAAGGAAGAATTCAGGCCTTTGGATTTTGTAGCCGTAGACCAGTTTGTAGACAGGACTAATTATGCGCGCGATATGAGTTTCTTTTCTGAAGGCATAGTTGCCCACATCGAATTCTCGCATCCGGTATGCGAAGAACTGCGCGGCCTGCTGTATGATGCAGGTAAAAGCTTAAATTTAAATGTACATAACGGCGGTACTTACGTAAACATGGAAGGCCCTGCGTTTTCCACCCTTGCTGAGTCAAAACTCTATCGCAGCTGGGGCATGGACGTAATCGGGATGACAAATTTTGCGGAAGCAAAGTTAGCCAGGGAAGCAGAAATATGTTATGCCACTTTAGCTGCGGTTACGGATTATGACTGTTGGCATCCACAGCATGCGAGCGTGACTATCGATATGATAATCAAAAACCTGAATAAGAACGTTGAAAATGCAAAACGGATACTCTGCACAGTGATTAAAAATCTAAAAGCCCAAAGAAGCTGTAACTGTCAAGACGCCCTTAAGTATGCAATAATTACTGATAGAAAAGTTATTCCTGCCAAGATAAAGAAGGATCTGAAAATTATAATCGGAAAGTATTTGTAGCTATAAGCTATAAGTTATAAGCCTTAAGCTTAAAGCTTATAGCTTAAGGCTTAAGGCTGAATAAAAATGGACTATAAGAATACATTAAATCTTCCCCACACTAAATTTGCCATGAAGGCAGACCTGCCCAAGAGAGAACCTGTTTTATTGAAGGTTTGGCAGGATATGGACATATACCGTCTTATTCGTAAAGAATACAAAGGTAAGCCAAAATACATTCTCCATGACGGGCCTCCTTATGCAAACGGAGATATTCATATAGGCCACGCCTTAAATAAAACCTTAAAAGATATCATCGTAAAGTATAAGACGATGCAAGGGTATGATTCTGCCTATGTACCGGGTTGGGATTGCCATGGCCTGCCGGTTGAGCATCAGTTGTTTAAAGAATTAAAGATAAATAAATACCAGATATCCCAAATAGAATTTAGAAAGAAGGCATACGATTACGCATTGAAGTACGTTTCCATACAAAAAGAGCAATTCATACGCCTGGGCGTATTCGGCGATTGGCAGAACCCTTATTTGACTTTAACGCCTGATTACGAAGAAGGCATATTGGAGTCATTAGGGGCATTAGTCAGGAAAGGTTATGTGTATCGCGGATTAAAACCCGTGAATTGGTGTTTTAGGTGCGAGACTGCCCTTGCGGAGGCAGAGGTTGAATACGAAGACCATACCTCTCCTTCGATATTCGTTAAATTCAGGCTGGATGATAATGATAACTATTTGAAAGATGCCTTTCTTTTGATCTGGACGACAACGCCGTGGACCCTGATTGCTAATGTGGCGGTGGCAGTACATCCGGATTTTACTTACGCATATATCAAAACAGATAAGGGCAATCTGATCATCGCAAAAGATTTATTGGATAATGTTTTATCTAAGGCGGGGATAGAAAAACATGAAGTAATCCGTGAGATTAGCGGCAGGCAATTAGAGGGGTTAGCTTACACTCATCCTTTTGGTTTAAGGAAAGCCAGGGTAGTCCTGGCTGATTATGTCTCCAGAGAAGAGGGCAGCGGCCTTGTGCATACGGCTTGCGGACACGGTAACGAGGATTATTTAACGGGGATAAAATATAAACTGGATATTGTCATGCCGGTTGATACTAAGGGGAGATTTGATGCAAGTATAATTGATTTTTCCGGTATGAATGTCTATGATGCAAACCCGCTTATCCTTGAGAAGCTGCAGAAAATCGGTGCATTGCTTTTTTCGGGCGAAATCCGGCATTCCTATCCTCACTGTTGGCGTTGCAGGAATCCGGTAATATCCAGGGCCACTAAACAGTGGTTTTTAAATATTGATCAGGCTGATTTAAGGAAGAGGTTGCTTACTACCATAGAACAAGATGTCGAATGGATACCTGTTAGCGGGAGGGAGCGTATTTCGGCGATGGTTGAATTAAGGCCTGACTGGTGTTTGTCTCGTCAGAGATACTGGGGCGTTCCGATCCCCGTATTGGTTTGCGATAAATGCCGTGAAGAGATTCTCGATCCGCAGGTCATTGATAAGTTTGCGGAGTTTTCCGCCCGGGAAGGTTCGGATGCATGGTTTAGCAGGCAGGTTGAGGACTTTCTGCCGCAGGGATACAAATGTAAATGCGGCAACGATAAATTCTCTAAAGGCCCTGATATCCTTGATGTCTGGTTTGATTCAGGAGTAAGCCACCAGGCAGTATTAAAGAAGAGACAGGAATTAGAATTCCCCAGCGCCTTGTACCTCGAAGGCTCTGACCAGCATCGCGGATGGTTTCAATCATCTTTGATTTCTTCGATGTGCATTGAGGGGAAACCGCCTTTTAAAAGCGTGCTTACTCACGGGTTTGTTGTTGACGCAGAAGGCAAAAAGATGTCTAAATCTTTGGGCAACGTTATTTCCCCTTTTGACATCATAAAGGATTACGGCGCGGATATTTTAAGGATGTGGGTTGCCTCAAGCGATTACAATGAGGATGTCAGGATTTCTAAAGAGATATTGGCCAGGCTTGCAGAAGCCTACCGGAAAATCAGAAACACGGCCAGGTTTATCTTAAGCAACCTCTATGATTTTAATCCTGATACTGACAAGGTCAGTTATAAGAATTTAAGAAAAATTGATAAATGGATATTATACGGGATACAGAGGCTGCTATTAGAGCCCGTAAATAAAGCATATGATAAGTTTGAGTTCTATAAGGCTTATCAGGCAATTTATGAATTTTGTAACATGGAACTATCCACATTCTATCTCGATATGGCTAAAGGCAGGCTTTATACATATGCCGCTAATTCAACAGAAAGAAAGGCCGCCCAGACAGCTATTTATGAGATACTCAACGTTATGGTAAGGTTAATGGCCCCAGTCCTCGTTTTTACCGCAGAAGAAATCTGGCAGAATATGCCCAAAGAAAAACAGGATAGTCCCGTTACCAGCGTTCATCTTTTAGGATGGCCCCAAAGGAATCCGGTTTTTTCTCAGGATAGCTTGTTTGGCAAAGGACAGGATATTTTTGAGGAATTAAAAACGATTATGGCTTTAGTGCCAGAGGTAAATGAAAAGTTGGAAGAAATACGCGGCAAAGGTGAAATCGGCAGTTCCTTTGATGCTAAAATAAAACTGTTGACAAAAACAGAAGAACGTTATAAATTCTTAGAAAGCCTAAAAGATGATATTTGTGAGATTTTTAAGGTTTCACAGGTAGAGGTAACAAAGCAGGATAAGTTGGATCCTAATATAAGCAGAGCTGCTAACTTTTCTGATATTGCGATATTAGCTCTTAAAGCAGATGGAGCCAAATGTATGCGTTGCTGGAATTACGATGTTTCTGTAGGTGAATTTAATACCCATCCTTTGATTTGCAAAAGGTGTATGGCAGTTATCGGAGAGGAGTGAGAAAAGTTGAAAAAGAAATTTAATAAGAAAGAATTAGAGTATTTCAAAAAATTAATCCTGAAAATAAAAGAAAAGATTCTTGATGAGATAAAGCATATATCCGAAGATACATTGAAGAAATCTCAAAAGGACGCTGCCGGAGATATATCCGGTTACACCTACCATATGGCGGACGTCGCAACTGACACCTATGATAGAGAGTTTTCGCTGGGTCTGGCTTCTAATGAAAGGCAGTCCTTATACGAATTAGATGATGCCTTAAAAAAAATAGAAGAAGGCACATTTGGTATATGCGAAGAATGTAAATCCCTTATCACAAAAACCAGATTAAAAGTGGTTCCCTTCGCGCGGCTCTGCGTTAAA
Organism: Candidatus Omnitrophota bacterium; assembly: GCA_020063525.1. Classification (GTDB taxonomy): domain Bacteria; phylum Omnitrophota; class Gorgyraeia; order Gygaellales; family Profunditerraquicolaceae; genus UBA1562. The sequence continues at coordinate 2,278 of JAGUUJ010000106.1, read as the reverse complement.
TGCCAAGAAAAAAAAGAAAAGCGATAACCGCCAATTTTTGATGGTTCGGCTCCGCTCACCATCAATCTTGAGCGCAGTCGAAAGATTGATGATTTTTATCATCGCGCTGTCCATTCTTGTCACAGACCAACTCACTAAATTACTTGCCACCAAGAATTTATTATTAAATCAATCTGCGCCTTTAATAAAAGGAATATTTCATCTTACGCTCATCCATAATCGCGGCGCAGCCTTTGGCATCCTTAAGAACCAGACTCCGTTATTTATATTTATATCTATATTTGCCGTAATTTTGATTTATTCTGCCTTACGAAATAATAAATACAAAAAATATTCTTTTTATGGTATAGGAAAGTATAAAGCACTTTCCCAACCACTGCAAATCGCAGAAAGTCATCGCCGAAGGCGATTTTCTTGTAATATATCTTTGGCTCTTATCTTAGCCGGTGCCTTAGGGAACCTTATTGACCGGTTACGCTTAGGATATGTGATTGATTTCTTGGATTTTCGTATCTGGCCGGTATTTAATGTAGCGGATAGTGCCATAACTATCGGAGCGATATTGTTGGGTTACGCGATATTAAAGAGCCCAGAAACCAGAGTATAGAAACCAGAATAATATGTATCCGATAATCTGCAAAATAGGTCCATTTACTATCTATTCCTACGGCATTATGCTTGCAGTAGCCTTCATGGTAAGCTCAACATTAGCCGCCTTCCAGGCTAAAAAACAGAAGATCAATCCCGATATAATTTTTAATCTCTTTTTCATAGTCTTTATCTTTGGAATTATCGGCGCGCGTATTTTATATGTAATCGAGAATATAACTTATTACCTAAAAAACCCTCTTCAGATCGTTATGCTTCAGCTCGGAGGATTATCGTGGTTCGGCGGACTAATGTTAGGATTTTTTTCTGGCACTGTATTTTTAAAGAAGAAAAAATTATCGATATATAGAATCCTTGATTTAATGAGCCCTTTTGTTGCCTTAGGTCAGGCCATAGGCAGGATCGGCTGTTTATTGAACGGTTGCTGTTTTGGCAAGTTCTCTAAATTTGGAATTTATTTCCCGGTACATAAGTTAGTTCTTATTCCAACTCAAATATACTCTTCTTTGGCTTTAATTTTTATCTTTATTATTTTAAGATTCCTTCAGGACAAGCCTCGTAGAGAAGGTGAAATATTTTTTGCCTACCTTCTATTTTATTCGATAAAGAGGTTCTTCATTGAATTCTGGCGCGCTGATAATGAGATTATTATCTTTGGTTTGACTTTGTTCCAACTTATGAGTATTGCAATATTCTGCCTTGCCGCATGGGAAATCCTTTTAATTAAGAAATCTAAAAAATAATATGCAGGAATACGTATTGAAGGTAAACGAGCATAATGCAAATATGCGTTTAGATTTATTTCTTATGGAATTTTCTAAAAAGAAGAATCTTGGTCTTTCCCGTACTTTTATACAAAGATTGGTTCTAGATGGCAAGGTAATGGTGAATAGCTCAAATTTAATAAAGTCACATTTCAAAGTAAAAACAGGTGATGAAATTAAGGTTCGTATTGAAGATAAAAAGCCAAATATCCTGGAGGCGGAAGAGATACCTTTAGATATAATCTATGAAGACGAATATCTGGCAATAATAAATAAGTATTCGGGTTTGGTTGTGCATCCTGCACCGGGAAATTATGAACATACATTAGTAAATGCATTGCTGTATCATTTTAAGAAGCTGTCAGATATTAATCCGCAAAGGCCTGGTATCGTGCATAGGCTTGATAAGGGAACATCTGGCCTTTTGGTTGTTGCTAAAAATAATGCCGCTCACCTTGCCTTAGCAAAACAGTTTGCCAAACACAGTATTAAACGCAAATATATTGCATTGGTAAAGGGCAAAATGGAATTCGATGAGAATATCATTGAGTTACCTATAGGCAGGCATCCTTATAAAAGAAAAAATATGTCAGTGGGCTTTGGCAAAAAGACAAAATATGCCAAGACATATTACCTGACCCTTAAGCGTAGAGAAGATTTTAGCTTAGTGGAATTAGAGCCCTTTACAGGCAGGACTCATCAGTTAAGGGTGCATCTTGCTTTTTTAGGACATCCTATTTTAGGCGATACTAAATATGGCAAGAATAATGAATTTAGCCGTTTAGCATTGCACGCCAAATATATTGGTTTTGTGCATCCGCGCACAGGAAAATTCGTAGAGTTCTCTTGCGAAATACCACCCGAATTTAGCGAATTTATAAAATAAAACTTGATTTTTATATATA
>JAGUUJ010000044.1 GCA_020063525.1 Candidatus Omnitrophota bacterium | reverse complement strand
TAGGAAATCTTGAACCCCATAATTTTTTCGCCATTATAATCTCCCATTTAACCCTTATCTCGCTCGCCTTTAGGAACAGTCCCCTTGGTTTCTAATGGATTCAACATCTTCGGGGACAGTCCCGGCTGGCTGTGCTAGTCTATCTTTTATACGGCATTCCCCAAATTTTGATAAAACCTTCTGCTAACTTCTGGTCGAATTTGTCTCCCTTGCCATAGGTGCTTAATTCTTTTTTATATAATGAATAGGGGGACTTTCTTCCCACCGGAATACAGCTTCCTTTGAATAATTTCAGTTTTATGGAACCGCTAACTTGCTTCTGCGTAGAATTAACAAAGCTATCCAGTGCCTCTTTTAAAGGAGAATACCAGAGTCCGTAATACACCAACTCTGAATATTTAAGCGAAATAATCTCCTTAAAGTGGGCTAATTCTCTATCGAGTACTAAACTTTCTAATTCCTTATGTGCCGTATATAATATGGTTGCAGCAGGTGCTTCATAAATCTCCCTGGATTTTATACCTACCAGCCTATTTTCCACAAGGTCCATTCTACCTACGCCATACAGTCCACCGACCTCATTTAAATGGTTAATCAAGCTTTTCAATTTATAAGTTTTCCCGTCTATCTTTTTAGGTACGCCTTTTTCAAAATAAACTTCAAGATATTTAGGATAGGTAGATATCTGAGTCGGACTCTTGGTGAGCAAATAAGCATCCTCAGGCGCCTCCTGCTCCAGGTTTTCCAACACACCTGCCTCAATGCTTATTCCCCAGATATTTCTATCAATGCTATACGGCTTTTTCTTGCTTACATCAATAGGGATATTGGACATATGCGCATATTCTATTTCTTCTTCTCTCGATTTAAATTCCCATTCTCTCACCGGGGCAATAATCTCTAATTTTGGGTCTAATATTCCTACCGTAACCTCAAATCTCACCTGGTCATTGCCTTTACCTGTGCAGCCGTGAGCTACGGCAGAGGCTTTTTCTTTATGGGCGAGCTCAACCAGGTATTTGGCAATCAACGGCCTGCCTAATGCAGTAGCCAGCAGATATTTTCCTTCATAGATAGCATTTGCTTTTAAAGCCGGTAACACAAAATCCTGGACAAATTCATCCTGAAGGTCTTTGATATATACTTTTGAGGCTCCGGCAACAAGAGCCCGCCCTTCTATCGCTTGAAAATCTTCTCCTTCTCCTAAGCCCTGACCTAAATCCGCAACAAAACAGACTACTTCAAACCCTCGCTCTTTTAACCATCTCACCGCACAAGAGGTATCTAAACCGCCGGAATAGGCGAGTACAATCTTTTTCATCTTTCTTCTCCCAATAGCTTAATCAATATTGCTTTCTGCACATGCATTCTATTCTCTGCCTGGTCAAAAATAACGGAGTTTTTACTCTCCATAATTTCATCGGTTATCTCTTCTCCCCTGTGCGCAGGCAAGCAATGCATAATAAGCGCATTTTTCTTAGCTAATCTCACTAAACTTTTATTTATCTGAAATTCCTTGAATATTCTTTTTCTCATTTTAGCTTCTTTTTCCTGGCCCATACTCGTCCAGACATCGGTATAAATAACATCGACATCTTTGACCGCCTCTTTCGGTTTGGCAGATAAATTTATAGTTGCCTTTTTTGTTTTAGCAATTACCCTGGCTTCATTTAAAACTGTTTTATCAGGCTCATAACCTTTGGGAGTGGCAATATTCATATTTATGCCTACTTTGGAACAGGCGTGCAACAGAGAATTGCAAACGTTATTTCCGTCACCGACATAGGCCACGCTTATCCCTTTTATATTCTTTAATTTTTCTCTTATGGTATAAATGTCTGCTAATGCCTGACAGGGATGCAATAAATCAGAGAGCCCGTTTATTATAGGAACAGTTGCAAATTGAGCCAAATCTATTACATTCTTATGCTCGAAGGTCCGCAAAACTATTCCATCGACGTATCTGGAAAGAGTCTTAGCTACGTCTTTTATAGATTCTCTAATGCCCAGATTTATTTCATCAGGGCCTAAATATATAGAATACCCACCGAGCTCGAACATCCCTACTTCAAAAGAAACCCGCGTGCGGTTGGAAGGTTTCTGAAAGATTAAAGCTAATGTTTTACCTGTTAATACGTTAGCGAATCCTGCTTTATCTTTCTTGATTTTATCCGTAAGGTTAAAAATCTCTTCGATTTCACCAGCCGTTAAATCTTTAACTGAAATCAAATCTTTTTTCATCTTTTTTAACGCTAATTGTCGCGAATCTAACGCTAATTTACGCTAATAAAATTAGCGACCATTCGCGTTTCCTGCCTGCCGGCAGACAGGGATTAGCGTATATTCGCGTTACTCAATACGCTATCCAATATATTCATCGCCTTATCAATCTCTTTTTTAGTAATGCTTAATGCAGGCATAAGTCTTAAGACTTTATCGTGAGTGCAATTAATCAAAAGTCCTTTTTCAATACATTTTTCGACTATAATTTTTCCTTCAATGCTTAACTCTACACCCGCCATCAGGCCTATGCCTCTTATTTCTTTTATAATTGAATATTTATTTTTTAATTCCTTGAGTTTTAAAAATAAATACTCGCTCATTTTTTGTGTATTGGTGAGCAACTTTTCTTTCTGAATTGCTCTTAAAACTGCTAATGCCGCTTTACAAATTACCGGTCCGCCTCCAAAAGTAGAAGCATGCATACCCGGGCCTAAAGTATCGGCAATCTCCTTCTTTACTACCATTGTGCCGATAGGCAATCCCCCTCCCAATGCCTTTGCCAGCGTCATAATATCAGGAGTTATACCGTAGTGTTGATAACAAAACATTTTACCTGTCCTGCCCAAACCGGTTTGCACCTCGTCTATAATTAAAAGTAGATTTCTATCATTACATATTTTTCTTAATTCTAAAACAAAATCCCGCTCTGCCACATTAATCCCGCCTTCACCTTGAATTAACTCCACCATTATGGCTACTGTTTTGTCTATTATTGCGGATTTTACAGCTTCTATATCATTAAACTTAACTGTCTTAAATCCTTCGGGTAAAGGCGAAAATCCATCCTGATATTTTTTCTGCCCAGTGGCAGCAAGAGCAGCCAGCGTTCTTCCGTGAAAAGAATTATCAAAAGTAATAATCTCGTATCTGCCCTGCCCAAATTTTCGGCTAAACTTTATGGCTACTTCGTTTGCCTCAGCACCAGAGTTGCAGAAAAAAACCTTGGCCGGATATGTCCAAAAAACTATCTCCTTGGCTAACTTTGCCTGATGAATATGATAATAATTATTAGGTATAAATATTAATTTAGAAATCTGGTCCTTGACCGCTGCCATAACCTTGGGATGACAATGCCCGAGATTACCCACGCCCCAACCCGGAAAAAAATCCAGATATGCCTTTCCATGAATATCCCAGAGCCGGCTGCCTTTTCCTTTGACAAAAATCAAAGGAAGCTTGATATAAGTCGGCATTATATAATTATTATAAGTATCAAAGATTTCTTGAATTTTCATTGTTCTACTGTTCTACTGTTCTACTGTTCTACTGTCATTTCATTCTTTTCAATATGACAATATAGCAATATAACAGTAGAGCACTTTTATTTTACAATTTCTGTCCCTATTCCTGTATCCGTAAATATCTCTAAAAGTAATCCGTGCGGCGTGCGCGCATCAATAATATGTGTCTTTTTTACACCGTTTTCTAATGCAACAATACAGGCCTTTACTTTGGGGATCATACCCTGCTGGATAATGTTACTCTCAATCAGCCCTTTTGCTTCCTGCGTAGTCAAGGTTGATAAAAAAGAATTTGGGTCTTCGGGGTTACGCATAATACCTTTTACATTAGTAAGTAAAACTAATTTTTCCGCCTTCAAAGCAGAAGAAATACTAGAGGCTGCCTCATCAGCATTTACATTGTAGGCCTTTTTATCCTGGCCTTTGCCCATAGGTAAAATTACTACAACCGTATCAGACTTCAACTCCTCCAATATCGGTTCAGTGTTTATCTGGGTGATATGGCCCACCAGACCCAAATTTATCTTGGCCTCCTTTTTCTCAACCTGAATTATCTTCTTCTTTTCACCATTCAACCCAACAGCATTTGCGCCTAATTCGGAGAGCTCATTGACAATAAGGTCGTTTATTTTTTCTAGCTCTTCTTCGACCACAACGAGAGTCTCTTCATCGGTTACGCGTATACCATCTACAAACTCAGTTTTTTTTCCTTCGGCGCGTATGCGCCCGCTTATATTAGGGCCTCCGCCGTGCACGAGCACAGGCCTTAGCCCCATAAAACTTAAGAAAACAATATCTTCTAAAACGCTCTTTCTAATTTTCTCTTCTGCCAATATGCTACCGCCGTATTTTATTACGATTATTTTCTTATGAAACCTCTTAATATAAGGCAGTGCTTCAATTAAAACCTCTGCCTTTTTAATTGCCTCTTCCATAGTTTGGTTAATTTGTTAATTAGTTAAATGGTTAATTAACTACTCACCACTCACCAATTAACCATTCAACTAATTGAGCAGTGTGCATAATTCCGTCGTCATTCTGAAGCCCGCAGGGCTGAAGAATCCCGGCTTTTTGAGATTCTTCGTCGCTATCGCTCCTCAGAATGACACAGTATGAATTATGCACACCCTTCAACTAATTTTAATTGTATTTTGCATTTATTTTGATGTACTCGGGTGTTAAATCCGAAGTATAAACCGTTGCGCAGGCATTGCCTTGTTTAATAGAGACATCTACATTTATTTCTTTTTTATGCAAGGGTGAGACTTTTATTCTGATGTCTTTCTCTTTTACATCTACTCCGCTTGCGCCTATAGCAGCAATAATTCTTCCAAAATTAGCGTCTTCGCCATACATGGCAGTCTTAAAAAGATTAGAATTAGCAATATTTAAAGCAACTCCTTTGGCTTGCGCGAAATTCTTTGCTTTCTCTACCTTGATCTGAATAAATTTAGTTGCGCCTTCAGCATCCCTGATAATCAATTTTGCCAATTCAAGGCACGCTATATTTAATGCCTTAAGAAATAAGTTAAAATACTTATTATCTGTATCAATTAAATTATTTCTGCTCGCACCGCTTGCCAACGTTATTATCGTGTCATTTGTGCTCATGCAACCATCGACGGTTATGCAGTTAAAAGAATTATCAACTGAACTTCTCAGGGCTCTACTTAAGGCTCTTTGCGTAATTAGGGCATCAGTCAAAATAAAACAAAGCATTGTCGCCATATTCGGCGCAATCATACCTGCGCCTTTGGCAATACCGCAAATCGTAATTATCTGACTACCAATATTAAATTTTACGGTAATCTCTTTGGTGAACGTATCAGTGGTCAGGATAGCTATTTTTGCTTTATCTATACCGTATCTGGATAATCCCATAACTAATTTGGGTATTGATTTTTTAAGCTTAAGTAAAGGCAATGGCTTTGCGATAATACCCGTAGAAGCCACTAATACGGAATCTTTCTTAATACCTATAGCCTCAGATAACATTCGGGTCGTCTCTTCAGCATCCCTTAAACCACGATTGCCGGTAAAACAATTAGCATTACCGCTATTGACAATTATTGCCTGATAATCTTTATTTTCCTTCAGATATTTTTTATTTATCCTGATAGGCGCAGCCTGAATTTTATTGGAGGTGAATTGACAGGCAGCCTTTGCAGGAATGTCGGAATAAAACAATGCCAAATCTAATTTACCCGATCTTTTAATACCCGAGGCTATACCGTTGGCTTGGAATTCCAAAGGTAGAATCGCTTTTTTATATATCTTCATTTAAAAAATATTTAATACGCTAATGTCCGCCAATTTTAGGCTAATTTCCGCTAATAATAAATTAGCGGTAATTAGCGATTTTAAATTAGCGGTAATTAGCGCTTATAGCAACGCTGTATATTCCGGGAACTTATACATAATATTCATATTCTGCACTGCCTGACCAGACGCCCCTTTTAGTAAATTATCTATTGCTGCAATGATAATTATAGTATCGCCGCTATCCTTAATTCCTATATCGCAGAAATTTGTGTGCACTACATCCTTAATTTTAGGAAAATCTCCCTCGTCCCTTATTCTTATGAATGGTTCTTTTTTATAAAACTTTTTATACAAACTAACTAAATTTTTGATTTTGGATTTTGGACTCTGGATTCTTTTCACATATACCGTCTCTAAAATCCCTCTGTTTAAAGGCAATAAATGCGGCACAAAAGTTATGTTTATTCTTTTATCTGCTAATTTTGATAACTCTTGATTAATCTCAGGCGCATGCTGATGGATATCCACCTTGTAAGCCTTGAAATCATCGTTGATTTCAGAAAAAAGAAAATCCTCCGCTACTTTTTTACCTGCACCGGTTACTCCGGACTTGGCATCAATAATTATTGTTCCCAAATCAACCAGATTAAAAGCCACAAGCGGGGCTAAAGCTAATATACCTGCTGTAGGATAACAGCCAGGATTGGCAATTAACTGTGCAACCTTAATCTTGGTTCGATATAGCTCAGGCAAACCATATACTGCCTTACTCAGATTGATTTTATCTTGATGTTTAGTTTTATAAAATTGCGTATAGATTTTAGTATCCTTTAATCTGTAATCAGCGCTCAGGTCAATCACCTTCTTGCCCGCACTTAATAATTTAGGTGCTATCTCCATTGATACAGTATGAGGCAATGCCAAGAATGCTAAATCACATTTACTAATTATCTCTTTTATATCCGGTTGCTGACAAACAAGTGCGATTCTGCCCTTAATCTTAGGAAATATCTCTGATATATTCTGTGGCTTATCGATTTTGGCAGAAAGGTTTACTATTTTGACGTCCGGATGCCTTAAAAGGATATCGATTAATTCTTCGCCCGCATAACCTGTTGCGCCCACAATACCTACATTTATCATTTTGCGCTCCTTAAATGAGCAGACAACTTACGGAAGCGGCAGCAACGTAAGTTGTAGCGAAGCGTCTGCGAATTTAACCCTTGACATTTTGCTTCTAATCAATTGCCTAAAAATGTCAAGGGTGAGTTCGGACTAATAAGTTATGTCGCTTACATTGTTATCTTTAATATAAAGCTCCATAACTTATGTCCTCACTCATATTAAGATAAAAAACCCGCGTAGTCAAGGAATTTCTCGTCGGATTCCCGTATGCAAAAATAAAAAATCCCGCATTCCAGCGGGATTTTAAATAATTTCTTTTTTTATCTTTTTACTTATACCGTCCTACCTCTTCGTCCACTGGAATCGCTTGCGTGCGCCCTTCTGCCCGTATTTCTTGCGTTCTTTCATGCGCGGGTCGCGCGTGAGAAAACCGTGCTTGCGCAATGGGTCCTTCAATTCAGGCTCTGACTTTATCAATGCGCGGGCAATACCCAGTCTCAAAGCCCCTGCCTGTCCAGCCAGACCGCCTCCTACAATATTGGCAACAATATCATACTTATCCATATTATTGGTTATTTGCAATGGCTGTTTTATAATAATGCGGTCTGTCTCCCGGATAAAATATTTTTCATAAAGCTGTTTATTTACCAGAATATTTCCTTTCCCGGGCAATAGCGCAACCCTGGCAACTGCTTCTTTACGCCTACCGACCGCCGTATATTTTGCAATCTGATTCATCATTGACTATACCTCCAAGATAACCGGATTTTGCGATTTATGAGGGTGTTTATCATCTGCATATACTTTTAATTTCTTTAATACATCTCTTCCTAAAGGGCCACCGGGTAACATTCGCTGTACTGCCAGCTTAATCACTGTTACCGGTTTTCTCTTAAGCATAGTCTCTAATGGCACTTCCTTCAGTCCACCTTGATAGCCTGAGTAACGGCGATAAACTTTTTGCTTAAGCTTTCTGCCCGTAACTTTAATTTTCGCGGCATTTATCACAATAACACCGTCTCCTGTATCCAGGTGCGGGGTAAATATGGCTTTATGCTTACCCCTAAGGATTACCGCTATCTTAGCCGCAAGCCTGCCCAATATTCTATCCTTGGCATCCACAAGGTACCACTGCCTTTTTATGTCTTCTTTTTTGGCTACGTATGTTTTCTGCATAGGAATACAAAGTATAACATATTTTTATTTTAAGTCAAGCAAGGTTTCATTAATGAAACTTTGCTTGATCCTGAGGAGCTCCGCTCTATTTCGCTGAAGGCGACGAAGGATCTAAATTAATATTTAACCTCAAGTAAACAGAGCCCCTTGGCAGGCACGGTTGGGCCGGCAAATCTTCTATCCCTTGCCAGCAATATCTTCTTCGTGCTCCCTTCCGCAAACTTGCCCCTGCCTATTTCAATAAGCGTACCCACAATATTTCTTACCATGTTATACAGGAATCCGTCTGCTTCTATATCAATGAGAATCAAAGGGAATTTATTTAGGTTGTGGATTATAGGTGATAGGTTATAGGGTAATTTTCTAATGGTTATGCGTTTTATGGTGCGGATGGTTTCTTTGGTATTACTGCCGCTTGCACAAAAGGATTTAAAGTCGTGTCTACCCAATAAAACTCTCGCTTCTTTACGCATAAGCTTTAAATCCAAAGGATAAGAACAAAAGTGAACCGCACCCCTTAAGATTGCAGGCCGGAACGGACGGTTCAATATCGTATAGCGATAAACTTTTGATTTGGCAGAAAACCTGCTGTGAAAATCTGCCCCTGTTTCTTCTGTTTTGATTACGGAAATATCATCCGGTAAAACCGCATTTAAGGCCTTTTGTAATTTCTCCGGGGCTATACCGGAATCCGTCTTAAAATTTGCCGACTGGGCACTGGCATGAACTCCTGCATCCGTCCTGCCTGAGCCAATAAGTTTTACCTTTTCATGAATTATTTTCTTAATGGCTTTCTCTATTATCCCCTGGATGGTTTTTAACTGACAACTGACAACTGACAACTGACAACTATTTTGCACCTGCCATCCGGCATAATTTGTGCCGTCATACTCTAACGTCAATTTAATATTGCGCATTCGCAATTTTTTCACTTAAGAATTAACTTTTATCTTGGGTGAGGTATCGCAGGCTTATTTTATCAACACATTCGTATAACCTACTATATTATTTTATTCTACTCAGTGTTGACACTGAGGCGACTTCACATTAGGTATGGTCGCCGAATGTGTCAATAATTCGGCTATCTGGACAGCATTTAGTGCAGCGCCTTTGCGCAGGTTATCGGAAACAATCCATAACCAAAGCCCGTTCTTGATGAAAGGGTCTTTTCTGATACGGCCCACAAAAACTTCGTCTTTTCCTTCTATATCTTTGGGCATAGGGTAAAAGTTACCTTTGGGTTCATCTATTACGATTACGCCCGGCGCCTTAGAGAGAATATCTCTTGCTTTATCCGGTTCAATGGGCTTTACGGTCTCAACATATACTGACTCCGAATGTCCGGTCCTTACAGGAACCCTGACGCAAGTTGCGGAAATCTTGATTTTTTCATCATGCATAATCTTATGGGTCTCCTTAACTAACTTCCATTCTTCATTAGTGTAATCGTATTCGGTAAAACTGCCGATTTGCGGAAAGACATTAAAGGCAATTTGTTGAGGCAAAACTGTTTGCCGGTTTGCCGGTTTGCCGGTTTGCCGGTTGAACTGGATAACTGGCCAACTGGCTAACAGGCTAACGGTTTCTTCTTTCAACTGTTCCACCGCACCCCTGCCTGCACCCGAAGATGCCTGTAGGGTAGTTACGACTAACCTTTTAATTCCTGCTTTCTTATAAATTGGCCATAAGGCCACAACTAACTGTATGGTAGAGCAATTCGGATTGGCGATTATTCCTTTATGCTTTTTTACATCTTTAGCATTTACTTCAGGCACAACCAAGGGCACTCCGGGATCCATTCTAAAATCCGCGCCATTATCAATTACCACTGCTCCTCTTTTTACGGCTTCAGAGGCATAAGTTACTGCTGCGCCTTTTTCTCCTTCAGTTCCCGCAAACAAAGCTATATCTATGCCATCGAATCCTTCGGGCGAGATTGCCTTTACAGAATATTTTTGACCATCAACTTCAATGTCTCTGGCTGAACGGGCAAAAACACGTAATTCTTGGATAGGAAAATTACGCTGCCTTAAACAACGCAACATCTCTATTCCTACTGCACCAACGCCTACTACCGCAACGTTATAGTTTCTCATAGAGAGTTCACCACCAGATCTCCTACTTCAGTTGTAGAATAACCCATCTTTCCCGCAGCTAGAGATTTTAATTTTTTATTTACTACTTTTATCACTGCGCCCTCGACTGCTCCTCCTGCTTTTACTTCGCCTAAATTCTCCAGTAACATTCCTAATGCGCAAATTGCAGCCAGGGGATTAATTACATTTTTACCGGTATATTTAGGCGCGCTTCCGCCAATGGGTTCAAACATTGATACTCCGTTGGGGTTAATGTTTCCGCCGGCAGCAATACCCATACCGCCTTGAATCATGGCGCCTAAATCGGTAATAATATCTCCAAACATATTATCCGTAACAATTACATCAAACCACTCCGGATTCTTCACAAACCACATAGTCGCAGCATCGACATGGGCGTAATCGGTAGTTATATCCGGATATTCTGTGGCAACCTCATTAAACGTTCTCTGCCACAGATCCCAGGCAAAGGTCAGGACATTGGTTTTACCGCAGAGAGTAAGTTTCTTCTTTTTATTGCGCTTTCGACAATATTCAAAAGCATAACGGATGCAACGCTCTACGCCCTTGCGCGTATTATAAGAAATCTGAATGGCTACTTCATCTTTGGCGCCTTTGTCCTTAAACTCGCCCATACCTTTATAGAGTCCTTCGGAATTCTCCCGGACTACCACAAAATCGACATCGTCGGGTTTCTTGTCTTTTAAAGGGCAAAAATCAGCATTATAGAGCTTTACCGGACGTAAGTTTATATACTGGTCAAAGGAAAATCTGAGCTTTAAAAGCAAACCTGTCTCTAAGATCCCCGGTTTTACTTCAGGATGACCGACAGCGCCCAGATAAATGGCGGAATATTTCTTTAGTTCTTCAATATCCTCGTTTTCCAGGACCTTCCTTGTCTTTAGATACCGCTCTGCGCCAAAATCAAAAATTTTGGTTTGGTATTTAAAGTTATATTTCTGGCTTACTGCCTCTAAGACTTTGAGTCCTTCGCGCACTACTTCCGGACCAGTTCCGTCTCCAGGAATTACTGCGATTTTATACATTTTTTGGCTCATCTCGCAATCATAACTAATTTCGCTTAGTAGGGACAGTCCCCTTGGTTTCCTTCGAATTAGCTATCTACGGGGACAGTCCCTACTGCTGTGCTTCTTTATATAATTCATTAAACCACCCTGTTTTACAATCTCCTGCAAAAACTCAGGAAAAGGCTCTGTTTTATAAGTTTTCCCCGCGCTCAAATTTTTTATTATACCGCCAGTTAAATCTATTTCAAGTAAATCACCGTCTTTTATTTTATCTACCTCCTCTAATTGCAAAAACGGCAGGCCGACATTTATAGCATTCCTGAAAAATATGCCGGCGAAACTGCGCGCAACCACTGCGGCGGCACCGCAGCCTTTTAATGCCCGTGGTGCATGCTCACGAGACGAACCACAGCCAAAGTTTTTACCCGCTACGATAATGTCGCCTTTATTTACAATGCTTGCGAAATCTCCAGCAATATTCTCCATGCAATGCCTACCCAGCTCTTTTTCGTCTGTAGTAACCAAATATTTGGCCGCAATAATATCGTCGGTATTGATGTCGTTACCGAATTTATGAACTTTGCCTTTGATAATCATTCGTGTATCTCGCAATCAAACCGTTTCTTGTCGTGGGACAGTCCCCTTCGGGGACAGTCCCTACTGGCTGCGCTAGAGATCTTCGGGATGTACAATTCTGCCTTTAATCGCTGATGCAGCAGCCACTGCCGGGCTACTTAAATAAACCTCTGATTTGGGGCTGCCCATTCTAGCGATAAAGTTTCTGTTTGTCGTCGCTAGACACCTTTCGCCTTCAGCCAAAATACCCATATGCCCCCCCAGGCATGGGCCGCAGGTAGGAGTAGAAAATACGCCTCCTGCCCGAACAAATATTTCTGCCAGGCCCTCTTTCACTGCCTCCAGATAAATCTTCTGCGTTGCAGGAATAACAATTAACCTCAAACCCGCTTTAATCTTTTTACCTTTTAAAATCTTAGCGGCAATCCTTAAATCCGAGAGCCTGCCGTTAGTACACGAGCCAATAACTACCTGGTCAAGGGTTATATTACCTAATTTTGATGCGGGTTTTACATTGCTAGGTAAATACGGACAGGCCACCAACGGTTCTAATTTAGAGACATCATATTCGTA
>JAGUUJ010000107.1 GCA_020063525.1 Candidatus Omnitrophota bacterium | reverse complement strand
GTCAAGGGTTATATTACCTAATTTTGATGCGGGTTTTACATTGCTAGGTAAATACGGACAGGCCACCAACGGTTCTAATTTAGAGACATCATATTCGTATATTTTCTCGTAATAGGCATCTTTGTCTGACTTGTAAAATTTTGGCTTACGGGCAACGGGCAACGGGCAACGGGCAACGTATTTTTTAGTAATATCATCCGGCTCAATTATTCCGGTAACTCCCCCCGCTTCAATAGCCATGTTAGACATCGCAAATCTATCGTCCATACTTAATTTATTAATGACAGGACCTCTAAACTCCATAACTCTTTCCAATGCCCCATCCACGCCAATCTGGCCTATAGTATAAAGGATTAAGTCTTTACCGCCTACCCATTTATTCAGTTTGCCGTTATAGATAAATTTAAAGGTTTGCGGCACCTTAAACCAGCATTTCCCGTCAATAAATGCCCTGGCTAAATCTGTCGAACCTACTCCCGTGGAAAAACTACCTAATGCGCCATAGGTACAGGTATGTGAATCTGCGCCAATAACTAAATCACCGGGAGAAACTAATCCCTTTTCAGGTAAAAGCGCGTGCTCAATCCCCATACAGCCAACTTCAAAATAATTCTCTATTTTATACTCTTTGGCAAAATCCGCCAGTATCCTGCATTGATTTGCGCTCTTTAAATCTTTTGCCG
This sequence comes from Candidatus Omnitrophota bacterium, assembly GCA_020063525.1. Taxonomy (GTDB): domain Bacteria; phylum Omnitrophota; class Gorgyraeia; order Gygaellales; family Profunditerraquicolaceae; genus UBA1562. Next base: position 2,290 of record JAGUUJ010000107.1, on the reverse strand, counting down.
GAGCAAAATGGTCAGGCACCAGAACTATCTTCTTATGATTAAAAACTCTTCCGACTCCTGATTTTCTAAACTCTTCTATAGCAAAAGGTGCCGTAATATCGTTACCCAAAGCCAAATCAATCTTGGCCTCGATAAACTCACCTGGCTTTATATCTTTTTTATCAGTGTGAGCTAGTAAAATTTTTTCGGCAATTGTATAACCCATAAATTCGTTGTCCAGTTGCCCGTTTGCCCGTTTAACGGGATAACGGGCTAACGGGTTAACAGGTTAACAAACGTTATTTATATTTCTTCACAATCAGTGTAGCATTATGTCCACCAAAACCCAAAGAATTAGACAGGCAGACATCAACTTTTGCTTTGCGGGCAGTATTCGCAACATAATCCAGGTCACAATCAGGATCGGGATATTCATAATTTATGGTAGGTGGCACTACGCCATCTTTTATGGCCAAAACGCAAACCACAAATTCTACGCCGCCGGCTGCTCCCAGCATATGGCCGGTCATAGACTTGGTAGAAGAAACCATGGTTTTCTTGGCGTAGGCACCTAAGGCTCTTTTTATGGCCATTGTCTCAATTTTGTCATTCAGCTTAGTGGAAGTTCCGTGCGCGTTAATGTAATCTATGTCTTCGGGATTAAGCCGGGCGTCTTTTAATGCCTCTATCATTGCCTGTGCTGCGCCTTCACCATCAGGGTCAGGGGCAGTAATATGATAAGCATCGCAGGACATCCCATATCCACATAACTCTGCATATATACGCGCTTTTCTTTTTTTAGCATGCTCTAAATTTTCCAGGACAATTAAACCGCAACCCTCTGCCATCACAAAGCCATCGCGCTGGAGGTCAAATGGCCGGCTGGCTTTCTCTGGCGCATCATTTCTGGTTGAAAGCGCCTTTAAAGCGCAGAATCCTCCTACGCCCGTAGCCACTATACAGCTCTCGGTCCCGCCGCAAATCATTACATCTGCGTCTTGGCGCTCAATAATCCTGTAAGCATCGCCTATGGCATGCGCACCCGAAGCACAAGCGGTGGCTACGCAGGAATTGGGGCCCTTTAATCCAAAATTGATGGCCACCTGTCCGGCAGCTTCATTAACAATTAACATAGGTATCAGAAACGGTGACAACCTTGAAGGTCCTTTATTCAGAAAAACCTTATTTTGCTCTTCTATAGTATATAACCCGCCTATCCCTGAACCAGCCACAACACCGATTCTATGTCTATCTTCTTTTTCTAAATTTAAACCAGCATCAGTTATTGCCTGTTTTGCGCAAGCCACGGCATACTTTACAAACTTCTCCATGCGCCTGGCATCCTTAGCCGATATTCCGTATAAAGTCGGGTCAAAACCTTTAACCTCAGCAGCAATACGTGAATCAAAACCTGAAGCGTCAAAAGAAGTGAGCAAGCCTACGCCGCTCTTTCCGGATTTTAAAGCACTCCAGAAAGTAGGAACATCATTTCCTATAGGAGTTATTACTCCTAACCCAGTCACCGCTACTTTATTTTTCATCTGTGTAATCTTATTTTTAAATCTGTGCAATCTGCGTTACAAAATTTACCCCGCCAAAACCAAAAGGCGGGGTAGGACTTAAAAATCAAATTTATATTGATGACTACTTATTAGCAGTCTTTTCTTCAATATACTTAACAGCATCGCCCACAGTAGTAATCTTTTCGGCGTCCTCATCCGGTATTTCAATACCAAACTCCTCTTCTAAAGCCATTACCAACTCTACCGTATCTAAAGAATCTGCTCCCAAGTCATCAATAAATGATGCCTCAGGAGTAACCTCTTCCGGTTTCACTCCCAGTTGCTCCGCTATTATGGACTTCACCTTATCTTGCACTGCCATTATTTTCTCCTCCTTTTAATGAGCCCACAACTTACGCAACAGCGAGTGAACGTAAGTTGTTTGGGCAAATTATACCATCACCATACCGCCATCCACAATTATAGTCTGGCCGGTAATATAACTTGCCTCCTCAGATGCCAAAAACACACACACAGCCGCAACATCACCGGGACCACCAAACCTGCCTAAGGGAATTGCCTCTTGTATCTTCTGTTTCAAGTCCTCAGGGAGCCGGGCCGTCATTTCAGTCTGGATAAAACCAGGGGCTACGGCATTAACATTTATATTGCGGCTGGCCAACTCCTTAGCTGCAGTCTTGGTTAAGGCAATTATCCCTGCTTTGGAAGCAGAATAATTTGCCTGTCCCGCATTTCCTATTATGCCAATGATCGAAGCTACGTTGATAATCTTGCCGTAGCGCTGCTTG
>JAGUUJ010000063.1 GCA_020063525.1 Candidatus Omnitrophota bacterium | reverse complement strand
GGTGATTTTATATTCGAGCTCGAGGTTACTTCTAATCGTCCGGATTGGTTAAGCGTAGTGGGAATTGCACGGGAAGTAGCTGCAATTACAGGTAAAAAACTAAGAGGTGGTTCTCGGTTATCGGTTCTCGGTTATCGGTTCTCGGGCGAACACCGAACACCGAACACCGAACACCGAAACTTACAGATTAAAATTGAAGACAAAAAAGATTGCCCACTATACACCGCCAAGATAATTAAAGATATTAAAGTGGGACCCTCGCCAAGTTGGCTAATGAAGAGATTGGAACTTATCGGCTGCCGTAGCGTGAATAATATCGTAGATATCACCAACTACATTTTATTTGAGCAAGGCGAACCTTTGCATACCTTTGATTTAGATAAATTAAACGGGAACGCAATATTTGTGCGTCGGGCGAAACCAGGCGAAAAGATAACTACTATTGACGCAGAACAAAGAGTGCTTAATCCGGATATTTTAGTTATTGCAGACTCAGTGAGGCCTGTGGCTGTTGCTGGTGTAATGGGCAGCAAAGATACAGAGGTTACGCAAGCCACCAAAAATATCCTCTTAGAAGCAGCAGCGTTTAATCCTATTGTTGTGCGTCGAGGTAGGCGCAATCTCGGGATACAGAGTGAGTCTTCTTATAGGTTTGAAAGAGGTGTAAATCTAGAGCTCGTAGAGAATGCATCCTGGCAGGCAGCAGAATTAATTCAGGAATCAGCGGGCGGAAGTTGTGTTTTTGTGAAGAGCTCGGGTGCAATCAAGACGAAAAGAAAAAGCATTATCTTAGGATTATCCGTCGCAAATAAAACCTTAGGTATAGATATCCCGGCGCCTAAGATAAAGAAAATTTTAAGCAGCCTGGAATTCAAAACAAAAATAAAAACAAAAGAGCATTTTGCAGTTGAAATCCCGGCGCATCGGCCCGATGTAACCTCAGAGATAGACTTAATTGAGGAGATAGCCAGGATATACGGCTATGAAAATGTTCCGCAGACTTTGCCTTCGGTTGAGCCGCAAGTAAGTATTGGCGAAGCCAGAGATTTAGTTTCTTTAATAAAAAATATTCTTGTGGGTTTAGGGCTAAATGAAGTGATTACCTACAGTCTTATGGATAAGGATTTATTGAGAGATTTTAGGATTGACCAAGGCTCGCAGGTTATAGAGATTCTTAATCCTTTAAGTAAGGAACAGGAGATTTTAAGGCCAGGGCTTATGCCCAGTCTTGCTGCCTGCGTTGCCTACAACCTTAATCAGAAACAAGATTACATCAATATCTTTGAAGTTGCCAAGGTATTCTCGCAGTCAAAAGCCTCTACCCATGAAGAACTGAGGTTAGGTATTGCTCTTTGCGGAATAAAATCCTTGTTGCTTGAACAGGGACTAATAAAAGACCCTGTCGGGCTCTTACATTTAAAAGGAGTATTAGAGGCTTTATTTGCACGGTTGGGCGTAAGAGATTATAATTTTAACGCCAAAGACAATACTTCTGCAATAACCGTATACGCCGGTGGAGAAAAAATAGGCTTGATGGCGAAATTAGAGAAATCCGTCTTGGATAAGCTGGATATAAAAAATAAAGATGTATTTGTGCTAGAATTTTCCTTGGGCAGGCTCCTGTTTTGTACAAATCTAAACAAGAAGTTTTCGCATCTGCCTATATATCCGGGTATATCCAGAGATATAAGCCTTATCCTAAAAGAAGAGATATCGGTAGGCGATATATTAAAAGCAATCAAAGAGGAAGGTCAGCCTTTGCTTAAGCAAGCCGCAGTTGTAGATTACTATAAAGGCAAGCAAATCCCCCCTGGTTTCAAGGGGCTAACTTTATCCTGTCTTTATCGTTCTGATGGACGCACATTAACCGAGGCTGAAATTAACCCTGTGCATTCTCTGATTTGTAATCTCCTGGCAGAGAGGTTCGGGGCTCAGAACAGATAAGCCTTGATTTTTACAAAAGCATGTGTTATACTTCTTTTGCAAATAAAATTGGCTCTTTTAAAATATCCCTGCCGTGCACGTTGGATGTGTGATAATTGGTGAACCAACACCAATATAGAGGGAGCTTAACTCTCTTGGCGCTTCGGCATCAAGGGGAGAGCACCCACTTGAAACGAAACCGGTTCACAACCGTCCAGTCCAACGGCACATGCGGGGATTTTTTATTTATGGACCTTTTTGAAGAAAAACCAGTAAACAATAAAGACCTGCCTTTAGCAGTGCGCATGCGGCCGCGCACTTTGGAAGAATTTGTCGGTCAGGAACATATATTAGGTAAAGGCAAACTCTTGCGTCGGGCAATTGAGGCAGACCGGATTAGTTCATTGATATTATACGGCCCGCCAGGCACGGGTAAGACGTCGCTGGCCTGGTGTGTTGCTCATATTACTAAATCTCGCTATGTAGCCATAAATGCCACGACTTCCAATGTAGAAGAATTAAGGAAAGTTATTGCCCAGGCCAAGCATAAAAAGGCAAGCATAGGTGAGAAGACCATACTTTTTATTGACGAGCTCCACCGTTTTAATAAAGCCCAGCAGGATGTCCTGATGCCTGATGTAGAAGAGGGTAATCCTGTTTTAATCGGCGCAACTGTGCACAATCCGTTTTTTTCTCTAGCTTCTCCGCTTTTATCGCGCTCCCTGGTAGTGGAATTAAAACCGCTTAAGGAAAATGAAATTTTAAGCATACTGTCTTTCGCATTAAAGGACAAAACCCGGGGATTCGGAAATCTTAAAATAAAATTTGACAAGAAGGCGCTGGCGTTTTTAGCTAAGACCTGCGAGGGAGATGCGCGCCGGGCACTCAATGCCCTGGAGGTAGGCGTTCTAACCACGCCTAAATCCAAAGACGGTTTTATCAATTTTAATTTAGAGGTAGCTTCTGAATCCATCCAGAAAAAGCCCGTTATTTACGATAAAGACGAAGACGGCCATTATGATACTGCCTCGGCATTTATCAAGTCTATGCGCGGCTCAGACCCGGATAGCGCGTTATACTGGATGGCCAAGATGCTCTATGCAGGCGAGGACCCGCGTTTCATTGCGCGCAGGATCTGTATTGCCGCAGCAGAAGATGTGGGTAATGCCGATCCCCTGGCAATTGTCCTGGCGAATGCAGCATTACAAATCTCGGAATTTGTGGGTATGCCTGAGGCAAGGATTGCCTTGGCTCAGGCTGCGATATACGTTGCCTGTGCGCCCAAATCCAATGCCAGTTACCTGGCCATTGACAAGGCCCTGGCAGATATGGAGAGTCAAAAAATCCAGGAGGTGCCTGACCATCTTAAAGATGCCTCTTACCCGGGTGCCGAGGTACTAGGGCACGGCAAAGATTATAAATATGCCCATGATTACGAGGGCCACTATGTAAAACAGAAATATACGAGGAAGGCTGTGCGATATTATGAACCCACAGATATCGGCTATGAGCTAAAAATTAAGCAGCGCCTGGAGAAGCTGCGCGGTACTCAAAAGACAGATTAAATCCTCACCAATTTTTCCCTTGAGCCTGCCTCTAAAGTATGATAAAATTTAAAATTAAGGTTATTCTTGCGGAGAGATAAATGATTATTACTGAGCAGAAGCCTTTTCAGGAAATATTAGAGAGTTTAAAAGAATATACCAAGATATTTTTGGTGGGTTGCGGCGAATGTGCTACTACCTGTAAGACAGGCGGGGAGGAAGAGCTGTTTAAAATGAAAGCGCAGTTAGAAGCACAAGGTAAAACCGTCTTAGGGTTGTGTATTCCCGGTGCGCCCTGTGTTGCGGCCCAAATAAAAACAGAATTGGCCAAGAATATCAAGCTCTTACGGGAAGCAGAGGCAATTTTAGTCTTAGCCTGCGGTCTTGGGGCACAGTCTGTAAAAGATAATGACAGATTGGGTTTAGTGGTTTTGCCTGGTTGCAATACATTATTCGGCGCAGTAATGGATGCGCAGGGGAACTTTTTTGAAAAGTGTTCTCTGTGCGGTGAATGCGTATTGGATGTTACCGCTGGGATTTGCCCGATTACGCTCTGTCCCAAAGGCCTCTTAAACGGCCCATGCGGCGGTATGGATAAAGGTAAATGCGAGGTAGACAAAGACAAAGACTGCGCCTGGGTTTTAATCTATAAAGAATTAGAGAAGGGCAAAAAACTTGATGCACTGAAGAAAATTCAAAAACCCAAAGATTTTAAAAAGGCTACCAAGCCGCATAAGTTAATTATGGCAAAATAAGATGGCAGAACAAAAAGATAAAATATTTAGTGCATATTCAGAAAAAGTTATGGATCACTTTACTCATCCGAGGAATTGCGGAGAAATTCCTGATGCCAGTGGCATTGGTAATGTGGGCAACGCGGTATGCGGGGATATCATGAGGATGTATATTAAGGTAGAAAATAATATTATTGTAGATGCTAAGTTTAAGACGTTTGGTTGCGCAGCCGCACTTGCAACGAGCTCTATGGTTACTGAGATGATCAAAGGTAAGACCGTTGATGAGGCCTTAAAGATTTCTAATAAAGCTGTGGCAGAGGCATTGGGAGGCCTGCCCCCGATAAAGATGCATTGTTCGGTTTTAGCTGAACACGCCCTCAGGGCAGCCTTAGCGGATTATTATAAAAAAATAGGCAAAGACCCGAGCACATTTGAACCTAAGAAGGAATCGCATGAGCATTAAGCCAACCATGTCCACCTACGAGGTGGGAAGTGGTGCGGGATTGACAAAAAAACAAATACGTAGTAAAATACTTTTGAGATTAAAAACACAGAAGGAGGAAGACCGAAATAGAAAAAGTAAGCTCATAAAAGATAAACTTTTTAGAACTCCGGTTTTTAAAAAAGCAAAGATAGTGATGTTTTACATCTCGTTTGATGGCGAGGTTAACACGCAAGATATGATAAAAGAAGCACACAGATTAGGTAAGATAGTCGCAGTGCCGGTTTGCAAGAGGCAGAGAATAACCATAAGGCCTTGCGTATTACAAAATAAGGCAGAACTTAAAAAGGGCCCTTATGGTATATGCGAACCCGCGGTTAAAAAATACATTAAGTTAGAGGATTTAGACCTTGTGCTCGTGCCGGGAATAGCCTTTGATAAAAAAGGTAATCGTTTAGGACGCGGCAAGGGCTGCTACGATTATTTTTTAAAGAGAGTCACTCGCGATACCGCTTCTATCGGCCTGGCATTTGATTTCCAGATCTTACCTTATCTACCCGCCACCACTACGGATGTAAAAATCGGCAAAGTAGTTTCTGCCTGATTCCGTTAAGTTCTAAGAAATGCCTCATTTTTAAACAACTAATTATCGCATTTAAGAGGAGTATTTCAGACAGGAGGTTGATTAAGCAATGTTGAATATAATCATATTTATTGCTATTGCTTTAGTCTCAACATATGTGGGGTACAGCTTAAGAAGATATGTAGCTGAAAAAAAGATTCAAGATGCCGAGACGCAAGCCAAACAGATTTTAGAACAAGCCAAGAAGGAAGCGCAAGACAAACGAAGAGAAGTAGAATTAGAGGCAAAGGATCTCCAATACCGGATGCGCCAGGATTTTGAACGGGAAACAAAGGATAGGCGCCAGGAGATATTGAATTCGGAGAAGAGGCTCACCCAGAAAGAAGAAAATATCGACCGC